>JBFKOW010000014.1:0-33815 GCA_041628615.1 Paracoccaceae bacterium
CACGTCGGTGAGCTCCAGCCCGATCCGCGCCGCGAAAACCGCGCTCAGCGCGCCGAAGGACGCGTTCGACACCCCGACCATCAGCACCGCGAAGACCGCGATCGGCGAGTTGCGCCACAAGCCGCGGATGTCGAGCCGGACACTGCGCAGCGGGGCCGGCGTCGCCGAGGCCGACAGCGCGGTCGGCAGCAGCGCCATGCAGTAGACGATGGCGGCCAGCACGAAGAACAGGAACCCGGCCGGGTCGCCGAGGGTCAGCACCATCTGCCCCGCCGTCGTCGCCGCGAGGTTGACCATCGTGTAGATCCCGAACACGCGCCCCCGGGAATTGCGGTCGGTCTGCTCGTTCAGCCAGCTTTCCACGATCATCGCCGCGCCCGCGAAGCAGAAGCCCGAGATGCCGCGCAGCGGGATCCAGACCCCGGGCGACAGGAACAGCAGCGACAGCAGCACGGTGATCGCGGCGAGCGCGCACATCGCGCCGAAGGCCCGGATATGGCCGACTTTCGCCACGAGCGCCGGAGTCTGCACGCAACCGAGGACATACCCGAGCGCCCAGCCCGTCCCCAGCAGGCCGAGCGACGTGGCGGTGAAGCCTTCGATCTCGCCCCGGATCGGCAGGATCAGCGCGTTGATGCCGCCGGCGAACAGCAGGAAGGCCGAACCGAGAAGAAGGGCTGTCAGGGACAACAGGCTGCGCATCTGGACTCCTTGGACCGGTCGGGTGTCCGGCCATCAGACCACGGCTGGCGGCGGAATTGAACTGGGTGGACGCGTCGGCATCGGGGATGGACCGGACCCGGCGGCCGGTGGCGGGATTCGCCCGCGTCCGGGTTCCGGGCGCCCGTCGGGTCGGGTTGGTGACAACTTGCCGCAGACCGGGGCGGACCACGGCGCGCGGTGTGAGCGCAAACACCGCCGGGCGCCGCCGGCCGGCAGTCCCGCGCGGCCCCGGCCAAACCCCCCGAAGGCATTGACCAAATTCGCATCAAGTCGAGAAAGTTTTCAGATTTACAGTTTTGACAGTGAATGGATTTACAAGATGTGATCCCGAAAACATCATTCAAAACATGCAATTCATCGACTGTGGTATTGTCGATTTACACAACTGGGGTGTGGGGGCTGGATGCCGGCCGCGCCCGAGTCGACGCTTTGGAGGACAAGACATGACAGTTCAGGGACCGGCGGCCAGCGGCAAGGAAATCATCTATCCGCCCGCGACCGGAATCGTGGACAAGGCCCATGCGGATGCCGCGCGCTACCGCGCCATGTATGACCGCTCGATCGCCGACCCCGAGGGTTTCTGGGCCGAACAGGGACGCCGGCTCGACTGGATCAGGCCCTACGCGACGGTCAAGAACACCTCCTTCGCCTATAACGACGTGTCGATCAAATGGTTCGAGGACGGCACCCTGAATGTCTCCGCCAACTGCATCGACCGGCACCTCGCCACCCGCGCCGACCAGACCGCGATCATCTGGGAGCCCGATGATCCGGCGGAGGCGGCGCAGCACATCACCTACGCGCAACTGCACCGCGAGGTATCCGTTTTTGCCAATGTCCTGAAGCAACTGGGCATCGGCAAGGGCGACCGGGTCATCATCTATCTCCCGATGATCCCGGCCGCCGCCTATGCCATGCTGGCCTGCGCCCGGATCGGCGCGATCCACTCGATCGTGTTCGCCGGGTTCTCGCCGGACGCGCTCGCCGACCGGATCAACGGCTGCGACGCCAAGCTGGTGATCTGCGCCGACCACGCCCCCCGCGGCGGCCGCGCCACCCCGCTCAAGTCGAACTGCGACAAGGCGCTGCGCCGGGTCATGCATGACTGCAAGCTGCTGGTGGTGGAGCGCACCGGGGCCCAGATCGACTGGGTCGAGGGCCGCGACCATCGCTACGACGAGGTCGCCGCGACGGTCGGGACCGACTGCCCGCCCGAGGAGATGGGCGCGGAGGACCCGCTGTTCGTCCTCTACACCTCCGGGTCGACCGGCAAGCCGAAGGGCGTGGTCCACACCACCGGCGGCTACCTCGTCTACGCCTCGATGACGCACGAATATGTCTTCGACTACCACGAGGGCGACATCTACTGGTGCACGGCGGATGTCGGCTGGGTCACCGGCCACAGCTACATCGTCTACGGCCCGCTCGCCAACGGCGCGACCACCGTCATGTTCGAAGGCGTCCCGACCTGGCCCGATGCCGGCCGGTTCTGGGAGGTCTGCGCCAAGCACAAGGTGACCCAGTTCTACACCGCGCCTACCGCGATCCGGGCGCTGATGGGCAAGGGCACCGAGTGGGTCGAGAAGCACGACCTGTCGTCGCTGCGGATCCTCGGATCGGTGGGCGAGCCGATCAACCCCGAGGCCTGGCACTGGTACAACGACAACGTGGGCAAGGGAAAATGCCCGATCGTCGACACCTGGTGGCAGACCGAGACCGGCGGCATCCTGATCTCCCCGCTGCCCGGCGCGACGCCGACCAAGCCCGGCTCGGCCACGCTGCCGTTCTTCGGCGTTCAGCCGGTGATCCTCGACGAGAAGGGCAACGAACTCGAGGGCGCGACCGAGGGCGTGCTGGCCCTGCGTGACAGTTGGCCGGGCCAGATGCGCACCGTCTGGGGCGACCATGACCGCTTCGTCTCGACCTATTTCGAGATGTTCAAGGGCTACTACTTCTCCGGCGACGGCTGCCGCCGCGACGCCGACGGCTACTACTGGATCACGGGCCGGGTGGACGACGTGATCAACGTCTCGGGCCACCGGATGGGCACGGCGGAAGTCGAAAGCGCGCTGGTCGCCCACGAGGCCGTCAGCGAGGCCGCCGTGGTGGGCTACCCGCACGAGGTGAAGGGGCAGGGCATCTACTGCTACGTCACCCTGATGGACGGTGTGGAGCCGACCGACGATCTGCGCGCCGAGCTGCAGAAATGGGTCCGCACCGAGATCGGCCCGATCGCCAAGCCCGACGTGATCCAGTGGGCGCCGGGCCTGCCCAAGACCCGGTCCGGCAAGATCATGCGCCGGATCCTGCGCAAGATCGCCGAGAACGACTTCGGCAGCCTCGGCGACACCTCGACGCTGGCCGATCCGTCGGTCGTCGACGACCTGATCGCCAACCGGGCGGGGGCCTGAGCGATGGACGGCGCGGCCACCGGTCAGACGACCGCCGATCTCGTCCTGCTCGGCCCTCCGGGGGCGGGCAAGGGAACCCAGGCGCGGATGCTGCAGACCCGGTTCGGGCTGGTGCAGCTATCGACCGGCGACCTGCTGCGGCAGGCGGTGGCCGAGGGCACCGCGGCCGGCCGCGCCGCCAAGGCGGTGATGGAGCGCGGCGACCTCGTCTCCGACGATATCGTCGTCGCCATCCTGCGCGACCGCATCGCCGAAGCCGACTGCGCCGGCGGGGTGATCCTCGACGGCTTCCCGCGCACCGTGGGGCAGGCCGAGGCGCTCGACGCGCTGATGGCCGCCGCGGGCCGCCGGATCGCCGCCGCGATCAGCCTCGAGGTCGATGACGCGGCGATGGTCGAACGGATCTGCGGGCGCTTCACCTGCGCCGGCTGCGGCGAGGGCTACCACGACAGTTTCAAGCCGACCCGGACCCCGGGGCGCTGCGACGCCTGCGGCGGCACCGCCTTCGACCGGCGCGCCGACGACAAGCCCGACACCGTGACCGAGAGGCTGCGGGCCTACCACGCGCAGACCGCGCCGCTGATCGCCTACTACCGGCGCGCGGGGGTGCTGCAGAGCGCCGACGCGATGGCCCCGATCGAGACCGTCGAGCAAAGACTGACCGCCATCGTCGAGGCGACCCTGGCGTGACTGACCCGGCGCCGGGCCGCCGCCCGGGGCCGACCCACCGAAACCGTCAACGATGGGAGGAAATCCATGTCTGACGATACATCCGATACCGCCTACTGGTCCGCGAACCTGAGGATCATTGCGTGGTCTCTGGCCATCTGGGCGCTGGTGTCCTTTGGCTTCGGCATCCTGCTGCGGCCCATGCTCTCGTCGATCCCGGTCGGCGGCACGGACCTCGGCTTCTGGTTCGCGCAGCAGGGGTCGATCATCGTCTTCCTGCTGCTGATCTTCAATTACGCCTGGCGGATGAACAAGCTCGACCGCCAGTACGGCGTCGACGAGCAGTAAGGACCGGATCCCATGGACCAGTTTATCATCAACCTGCTGTTCGTCGGGGGCAGCTTCGCCCTCTACATCGGCATCGCGATCTGGGCCCGCGCGGGCTCCACGTCGGAATTCTACGCCGCCGGGCGCGGCGTTCACCCGGTCACCAACGGGATGGCCACCGCCGCCGACTGGATGTCGGCCGCGTCGTTCATCTCGATGGCGGGCCTCATCGCCTTCGTCGGCTACGACAACTCGACCTTCCTGATGGGCTGGACCGGCGGCTACGTGCTGCTGGCGCTGCTGCTTGCGCCCTACCTGCGCAAGTTCGGCAAGTTCACCGTGTCCGAGTTCATCGGCGACCGGTTCTACTCCAAGACCGCGCGGCTCGTCGCGGTGATCTGCCTGATCGTCGCCTCGGTGACCTACGTGATCGGCCAGATGACCGGCGTGGGCGTGGCCTTCGGCCGCTTCCTCGAAGTGTCCAACACGACCGGCCTGCTGATCGGCGCCGCGGTGGTCTTTGCCTACGCGGTGTTCGGCGGCATGAAGGGCGTCACCTACACCCAGGTGGCCCAGTACGTCGTGCTGATCATGGCCTACACCATCCCGGCGGTGTTCATCTCGCTGCAACTGACCGGCAACCCGATCCCGGGTCTCGGCCTGTTCGGCGATCATGCCGCCTCGGGCGAGCCGCTGCTGGCCAAGCTCGATGATATCCTGCGGGAACTCGGCTTCGCCGAATACACCACGCATAACGGCGACACCTTCAACATGGTGCTGTTCACCCTGTCGCTGATGATCGGGACCGCCGGACTGCCGCACGTCATCATGCGGTTCTTCACCGTGCCGAAGGTGTCCGACGCCCGCTGGTCCGCCGGCTGGGCGCTGGTCTTCATCGCGCTGCTCTACCTGACGGCCCCGGCCGTGGGCGCGATGGCCCGGCTCAACATCACCGAGATGTTCTGGCCCAACGGCACCGATGCGCCGGCCGTCTCGATCGAGCAGATCGAGAACGACCCGGCCTATGACTGGATGCAGACCTGGCAGAAGACCGGCCTGCTCGGCTGGGAAGACAAGAACGGCGACGGCCTGATCCAGTACTACAACGACGGCTCCGCGGCGATGGCCGAGGTGGCGGCGGCGAACGGCTGGGCCGGCAACGAGCTGACCAACTTCAACCGCGACATCCTCGTTCTCGCCAACCCCGAGATCGCCAACCTGCCCGGCTGGGTGATCGGCCTCGTGGCCGCCGGCGGCCTGGCCGCGGCGCTGTCCACGGCGGCGGGCCTCCTGCTGGCGATCTCCTCGGCGGTCAGCCACGACCTGATCAAGGGTCAGCTGAACCCGGGGATCTCGGAGAAGGGCGAGCTTCTGTCGGCGCGGATCGCGATGGCGGTGGCCATTGCGGTGGCGACCTACCTCGGCCTCAACCCGCCGGGATTTGCCGCCCAGACCGTGGCGCTGGCCTTCGGACTTGCCGCCGCCTCGATCTTCCCGGCGCTGATGATGGGGATCTTCTCGACCCGGGTGAACAACCGGGGCGCGGTGGCCGGCATGCTGGCCGGTCTGCTGGTGACGCTGCTCTACATCTTCCTGCACAAGGGGTGGTTCTTCATCCCCGACACCAACAGCTTCACCGACGCCGATCCGCTGCTCGGCACCGTCAAGTCGACCTCGTTCGGCGCGATCGGTGCGCTGATCAACTTCGCCGTCGCCTATGGCGTCAGCGCGGTGACCAAGGAGCTGCCGGACGAGATCCGCGAACTGGTCAAGAGCGTCCGCGTGCCGCGCGGCGCGGGGGCGGCCCAGGCCGACCACTGACCCCGACCTGCGGAGGGGCGCCCTTGACGGGGCGCCCCTTTCGCCTTCGAATTCGACGGGCATATGGCCCAAGGGCCGCCCGAACGGCACGCACCGGACCGGCGGGGTCCGCCACCGGCCACCCGACCCGGCCAATCCCGAGGCGCCAGTTGACATGACCGAGCTCGACGTTCCGCTTCTCGACCGCCTGATCCGGGTGCCGCCCTTCAACCGGCTGAGCCCCGCCGCGCACGGCGCGCTCAACGCCGATCTGTCGCGCGTCCACCTCGAGACCGGCGACCTCGTGTTCGAACAGGGCGCCCGGCTGCCGGGCCTCTACGTGATCGAGGACGGTGCGGTCGACGTGTTCTCCGCCGAGGCCGGGCAGGAGACGCTGGTCTCGCGCCGCGGCCCCGGCGACATCATGGGCGAACGCGGCCTGCTGCGCGACGGGGTGGCCATGCTGACCGCCCGCGCCGCCGCGCCCTGCGACCTGATCCTGCTGCCCGCCGCCCGGTTCCTGAGCCTGACCGAGGAGGTGCCCGAGATCGGCACCTGGTTCGGCCGCGCCCGGCCGTCCCGGTCCGAGACCGACGAGGGCCCCTACGCCGTCGGCCTGATGTCGGTGCAGGTGGCGGACCTGATGACCCGCAAGGTGCTGTCCTGTCCGCCGGACGCCACCGTCCGCGATGTCGCCGGCATCATGCGGGACCGGACCATCAGTTCCGTGCTCGTGATGGAGGGCGACGCCCTGCGCGGCATCGTCACCGTCCACGACCTCGTCAACAAGGTGCTGGCCGAGGGGCAGGGCGGCGGCGTCGCCGTGGGCTCGGTGATGACCCCGGACCCGATCACCATCGCGCCGGACGCGGTGGGCCTCGACGCGCTGATGATCATGGCGGGGCGGCGGATCAACCACCTGCCGGTGGCGGATGTCCGGGGCCGGATCGTCGGCCTGATCGGCCGCACCGACCTGTTCCGCCAGCAGAACGCGACCGCGAGCCACATGGCGTCCGAGATCGTCGCCGCCGAGGACAGCGCCGGGATGGCCAAGGTGATGGCCCGGCTGCCCGACCTGCTGGGCCACCTGACCGCCGCCGGGGTGCGTCCGGCGGCGATCAGCCGGCGGATCACCGACCTGACCGACGCCGTGACCCGGCGCCTGCTGGCGCTGGCCGAGGACCGGCTCGGCGCCCCGCCCGTGCCCTATGTCTGGGCGGCCTGCGGAAGCCAGGGCCGGCGCGAACAGACCGGGGTGTCGGACCAGGACAACTGCCTGATCATCGACGACGCCATGACCCCGGCCGACGACGCCTATTTCGAGGCCCTCGCGAAATACGTCAGCGACGGGCTCGACGACGTCGGCTTCGTCTACTGCCCCGGCGACATGATGGCGACCAACCCGCGCTGGCGGCAACCGCACCGGGTCTGGCGCGGCTATTTCCGGGACTGGATCGCCGAGCCGGACGAGGAGGCGCAGATGCTCGCCTCGGTGATGTTCGACCTGCGCCCGATCGCCGGCAAGGTCGAACTGTTCCGCGACCTTCAGGCCGAGACCCTGAAGCGGGCCAAGGCGAATTCGATCTTCGTGCGGCACATGATCGGCAATTCGCTCAAGCACACGCCGCCGCTGGGCTTCTGGGGCGGCCTGTCGCTTATCCGGTCTGGCGAGCACAAGAACCGGCTCGACCTGAAGCTGGCCGGGGTGGTGCCGATCGTCGATCTGGGGCGGGTCTACGCCCTCAAGGCCGGGATCACGGCGCTGAACACCCGCGACCGGATCAAGGCGGCGGGCGAGGCGGGGGTGATCTCGGCGGTTGGCGCGCGGGACCTGCTCGACGCCTACGACCTGATCGCCGAGACCCGGCTGCGCCACCAGGCGGCGCAGATCGCCGAGGGCCTGCCGCCGGACAACTTCCTCGATCCGGGCCGGTTCTCGGATCTCGAACGCAATCACCTGCGGGATGCCTTCATGGTGGTCAAGACGATGCAGTCGGCCATCGGCAACCTGCACTAGAAACGGAGCGGCGCGGTGTTTCTCGAACTCATAGCCACCTTCGCCGCCGGTCTCGGGGCCGCGGGCGTCGTCCTGCTCCTGAACATGGCGACCCGCGGGCGGCTGCCGCGCTGGGCGATGCCGGTGGCGGCCGGGGCGGCGATGATCGGGGTCGGGATCTCGAACGAATACGGCTGGGGCGGGCGCACCGCGGCGCAGCTGCCCGAGGGCGTCGTGGTGATCGAGACCGTCACGGAAAGCGACTGGTACCGGCCGTGGAGCTTCGTCGTTCCGATGACCACCCGGCTGGCGGCGCTCGACACCGCGTCGACCCGCACCAATCCGGCGGCCCCCGATCTCCGGCTGGCCGATCTCTACCTGTTCGCCCGCTGGCGACCGGCGGCGATGATCCCGCAACTGATCGACTGCGCCGGGGCCTCCCGTGCCGACGTGACCGACGCCGCGCTGGCCGATCCGGCCGCGGCGGACTGGCGCCCGGCCAACGCTGCCCTGATCGACGCGGCCTGCGCTGCGTCCCCTGCGGAGGAGGACGACACCGATGCCTGACGCTGCCAAGCGGATCCTTCTGGTCGAGGACGAGGACAACATCGCGATGGCGCTGGAGTTCCTCATCGGGCGGGCCGGTTTCGCCCTCACCCGGGTCGCCACCGGCGAGGATGCGCTGGCCGCGATCGACGCCGATCCGCCGGACCTCGTGATCCTCGACGTGATGCTGCCGAATACCTCGGGCTACGAGGTCTGCCAGCACATCCGCGAACGCGAGGACCTTGCCGGGGTCAAGGTGCTGATGATGTCCGCGGCCGGCGAAATGGCGCGGCGCAAGGGGCTGGCGATGGGCGCGGACGCCTTCTTCGTCAAACCCTTCGACACCCGCCTGCTGCGCGACGAGATCGCCGCGCTCCTCGGATGCGAGGTCGATGCGTAGGAAGCTCGGCCTGCGGCTGCGCTTCGCGCTGTTCTTCGCGGCGCTGGCCGCCGGCGGTTCGGCGGCCTTCGGGCTGGGGGCATGGCTGGGCCTGACGCGGGCGGGCGGCCCGGCGGACGGCTACATCATCGCCTGGCTGGTGGGCAGCTTCGCGCTGATCGGGCTGGCGGCGTGGATCGGGCTGCTGTTCGACCAGAACGTGGCGCAGCCGATCCGCGGGCTGGCGGCCGACCTGCTGACCCGGGCGCGGGCCGACGTGTCGGTCGAGATCGACGAACAGCCGGCCCGCTATCTCGGCTCGATCGGGCCGGCGGCTCAGTCGATCTACCGCGCCCTCGACGCGGCCCGCCGCAGCCAGGAGCGGACCCTGGCGGAAAAGACCGCCACCATGGCCCGCGACAAGGCGCTGTTCGAGGCGCTGGTGCGCGATCTTGCCGAGGGGATCGTGGTGATCGCTCCGGACGGGCAGATCCTGCTTTACAACCAGGTCGCGGTGGAGGTCCTCGGGGATCTCGGGATCGACCGGCCGCTCGGCCGGTTCATCGGTCTCGACCCGGTGCTGGCGGCGGCGGGGCGGGTCGGGCACGGTCCCGGGGCCGCGGCGACCGGCGGCAGCGCCCCGTTCCTGACCGCGACGCCGGACGGCGCGACCCTGCTGTCCGGGGCGGTGACCTCGTTCGGCGTCGGCGACGAACGTCTGGGTCACGTGCTGATCTTCCGCGACGCCACCGAGGACCTGCGCGATCACGCGGCGCTGGACGGCGTGCTGACCGACATCCTCGACCGCGCCCGCCGCCCGGCGATGGCGATCGGCGCGGTGCTCGACGTGCTGGAGCAGGCCGAGTCGATGCCGCCCGCGGACCTGGCCCGCTTCACCGCCGCCCTGCGCGACGAGGTGACCCGGCTGGGCGAGGCGGTCCAGGCGGCCGAGCGGCGGCAGTCCGAGATGTCGGGCTCGCGCTGGCCGATGCGCGATCTCGACCCGGCCGAGATCCTCGACGGGCTGCGGGCGGCGCATGCCGACATCTTCGCCGCGCCCGACGGCGAGGCGCGGGACCTGCGGCTGCATTGCGACGGCTTCGCGATCACCCGGCTCTGGGACAAGCTTCTCGCCGCGCTGACCTGCGACGGCGGGCGCAGCGGCTACGCCTTCGGTCTCGACCCCGAGGGCGACACGGTAAACATCGTGCTGCGCTGGGACGGACCGGCCTTCCGGCAGTCCCTGCTCGACACCATCCTCGACGAACCGCTGGCCGATGCCTACGGGCCCTATTCCGGGCGGGACGCGCTGCGCGCGCACCGGACCGACCTGTGGATCGCGCCGGGCCCGCGGCTCGTCATGCCGGTGATGGCCGCCCGGGGGGCAAGCGGCGCGCCGCGCCGGGACCGGCCCGATTTCTACGATTTCACCCGCCGGGGCGCGGGGCAGGGCGGCGGGCTCGGCGACATCGCCTACGTGGTCTTCGACACCGAGACGACGGGGCTCGACACCCGGACCGACGCGGTGGTGCAGATCGCCGGGGTCCGGGTGCTGCGCGACCGCTGGGTCCGGGGCGAGGTCTTCGACAGCCTCGTCGCGCCGGGCCGGGCGATCCCCGAAGCCTCGAGCCGGGTGCACGGGATCACCGACGCCATGGTGCGGGACGCGCCCGGCTTCGCCGCGGTCGCCGCCGGGTTCGCCGCCTTCGCGGAAGGCGCCGTGCTCGTCGCCCACCACGCCGAGTTCGACATGGCCTTCCTGCGGCGGATCGAGTCCGAGGGGGGGCCGCGCTTTCCCAACCCGGTGCTCTGCACCGCCCGGCTTTCGGCCAAGCTTTACAGCCACGAGACCGACCACACGCTCGACGCTCTCGCCGAGCGCTACGGCATCACGCTGGACGAGGCCGTGCGCCACACCGCGCTCGGCGACGCGGTCGCAACGGCCGAGGTGTTCCTCAAGATGCTGCCGGTCCTGGCCGAGCACGGCATTCACAGCCTCGAGGACGCGCTCGCCTTCCAGAGCGCCTGACCGCCGGGGCGACCCCGGGTTTGCGGCGAGGCATTGACTTCGCCGCCCTTTCGCGCCAGAAGGTCAAAATTGGTATGACAAACTTACCAATTCCGACGAAATGCCGGCCAGTAGCGCGGAGGGACCGATGGGACTGAACAACTGCCACAACTTCCAGGACTTCCGCCGGTTGGCGAAGCGCCGGCTGCCGGCGCCGATCTTCCACTACATCGACGGGGCCGCCGACGACGAACTGACCTACCGGCGCAATACCGAGGCCTATGGCGACGTCGATCTCGTGCCGAACGTGCTCGCCGGGGTGGACGAGGTGGACATGTCGGTCGAGGTCATGGGCCAGAAGCTGGCGATGCCGATCTACTGCGCCCCGACCGCGCTGCAGCGGCTGTTCCACCACGAGGGCGAACGCGCCGTGGCCCGTGCCGCGACGAAATACGGCACCATGTTCGGCATCTCGTCGCTGGCCACCGTGACCTGCGAGGAGATCGCCAAGATCGCGCCGGGCCCGAAGATGTTCCAGTTCTACTTTCACAAGGACCGGGGCCTGAACGACGCGCTGCTGGAACGGGCGCGGGCCGCCAATTACAACGTCATGGCGCTGACCGTGGACACGATCACCGGCGGCAACCGCGAGCGCGACCTGCGCACCGGCTTCACCTCGCCGCCCAAGCTTACCCCGTCCTCGCTGCTCAGCTTCGCCACCCACCCGATGTGGGCGTGGAACTTCCTCACCAAGGAGAAGTTCGACATGCCGCACCTGTCGGGGCACGTGAAGCAGGGCACCAACGTCGCGGTGTCGGTGGGCGAATACTTCTCCACCATGCTCGACCAGTCGATGAACTGGAAGGACGCCGAGAAGCTCTGCGCCCAGTGGGGCGGGCAGTTCGCGCTGAAGGGCGTGATGAGCGTCGAGGACGCCAAGCGGGCGGTCGACATCGGCTGCACCGGGATCATGGTTTCGAACCACGGCGGCCGCCAGCTCGACGGGTCGCGCGCGCCGTTCGACCAGCTGGCGGAGATCTGCGACGCCGTAGGCGACAAGATTGACGTGATCTGCGAGGGCGGCATCCAGCGCGGCACCCACGTGCTCAAGGCGCTGTCGGTCGGGGCCAAGGCCTGCTCCGGCGGCCGGCTCTACCTCTACGCGCTGGCCGCGGCGGGGCAGGCCGGGGTCGAGAAGGCGCTGGGCAGCCTGCGCACCGAGATCGAGCGCGACATGAAGCTCATGGGGGTCACGAAGCTCGACCAGCTCGGCCGCGGCAACCTGCGCTGGCACCACCGCGCCGCCTGACCCGGCGCGCCCCGATCAGAGCCCGGCGTCGGTCCTGAGCTGGAAGCCGGCGCCGCGCAGCGCCGTCACCACGGACTCGACGTGGTGACGGTCCCGCGCCTCGATCACCACCTCGAGTTCGGCCTGCTTGAGCGACACGGTCTGCATCATCCGCTGGTGCAGCACCTCGACCACGTTGGCGCCCATGTCGCCGAGGATGCGGGCGATCCGGGCCAGCTGTCCGGGGGTGTCGTCGATCTCGAAGGTCAGGCGGGCGATCCGGCCCTCGCGCACCAGCCCGCGCAGGATCAGCGTCGACAGCAGCCGCGAATCGATGTTGCCGCCGCAGACGACAAGACCGACCTTGCGGCCGCGATAGGCGGCGAGGTGCTTGCGGATCACCGCGAGCCCGGCGCCCGGCGCGCCCTCGGCGACCAGCTTCTCGTGGCTGAGCAGGTCGAAGATCGCGTCCTCGATCTCGGCCTCCGAGGCGGTGTCGACCCGGGCGACACGGTCGCGGATCAGCGCGAGGTTGGCCTCCGACGGCGCCCGCACCGCGATGCCCTCGGCGACGGTCGGACCGTCGATCCGGGGCGGCCGGCCGGCGAGCGCGGCGCTCACCGCGTCGAACAGTTCGGCCTGCGCCCCGACGAGCTCGATCCCCGGCTTGAGCGCCTTCGCCGCAACCGCCATCCCGGCCAGCAGCCCGCCGCCGCCCACCGGAACCACCAGCACGTCGAGATCGGGGGCGTCCTCGAGCATCTCCACCGCGACGGTCCCCTGTCCGGCGGCGACCACGGGGTCGTCGAACGGGTGAATGAAGGTCAGGCCCCGCTCGGCCGCCATGCGGTGGGTGAAGGCGACGCTCTCGTCGAAGGCGCTGCCGTGCAGGACCACCTCGGCGCCGAAATCCTCGGTCCGCTTCACCTTGTTGAAGGGGGTGGCCTCGGGCATCACGATCACCGACCGGATCCCAAGCCGGGTGGCGTGGTAGGCGACGCCCTGCGCGTGGTTGCCGGCGCTGCAGGCGATGACCCCGCTCTCCCGCTGCGCCGGGTCGAGGGTCAGCAGCTTGGCAAGCGCGCCGCGGGCCTTGAACGAATTGGTGTGCTGCAGGTTCTCGAGCTTGAGGTGCAGGTCGATGCCGTAGAGCAGCGACAGCCGGGTGGCCGGGACCAGAGGGGTGCGGATCGTGGCGGGGGCGATCGCCGCGTGGGTGCTGCGGATCGTCTCGAGGCTGAGCGTCATCGTCGGCGGCCCTTCGCGGGGTTCGGGGGCCGGTCCCGCCCCCATTCCGGGGTCGCCCGCGGCAGGCGCGTTGTCAAGCGGCGGAGGCCGCTACCGCCGGACGCTGCGCCGGATCAGAATGCCGCCGCCGCCGCCAGCCGGCCGTCGAGGATCTCGCGCACGGTGTCCAGTTCCTCGCCGATGCCGGCGCCGAAGGACATGTTGAAGGCGACCGCCTCGATCGCCGAGGCCAGCTTGCGGTCCGAGGTCGACTGCGCCAGCCCGCCGAGGAACTGGATCGCGTAGGCCACCGAGGCCTCGTCTCCGGGGTCGGGGAGCAGGGCGCGGGCATGGGCGTAATCGTCGCGCAGCGCCAGCGGGTCGGGGTCCACGGTCTCGCCGCTGAGCGGCCGCAGGCCGGCCGGACGCCGCTCGGGCGGCAGATGGTCGAGGATCACCGACTGGAAATGCCCGAGGCTGCCCACGGGCTTGTCGAGGAACCCGTCGGCCCCGGCCCGGAGCGCCCGGTCGGCGGCGCCGGGATCGCCGCTGGTCCCGAGGATCACGTCGGCGCGGGGCGAACCCGAGGCCGCCTCGGAGATCAGCTCGGTCCCCGACCCGTCCGGCAGGCCGAGATCGACGATCAGCACGTTCGGCCGGTAGACCCGCAGGTGGCGGCGGGCATGGTCGAGACTGTCGGCCCGGCGGATCCGCGCCCCGGACTTGATGCACAGCAGGCGCAGCGCCTCGCAGGCATAGCGGCTGTCCTCCACGGCAAGGATGGTGAGCCCGAGCAGCGGACGGTTCGCGGTGGGCGGGCGGCTCATCAGGAAGTCTTCGAGAGTGTCCATTTGTGGCCCCATGGCAGCAGAATCAGGGTCATGCCCCAGCAGACACCAGACGTGGTTAAGCGGCGGTTAAGGCCGCGGGGTGGGCCGTGAACCTGTGATGAATCCGCGCATGCCTTGCCGTGCCGCGCTGCCGCCCCCATAACCGCCCAAGGGTTGCCTTGCGGGTCCGCAACAGGAGAATGCCATGATCGGCCGACTGAACCACGTTGCCATCGCCGTGCCGGACCTCGAGGCCGCGGCGGCGCAATATGCCGGGCCCCTCGGTGCGAAGGTGGGCGCGCCGCAGGACGAGCCCGACCACGGCGTCACGGTGGTCTTCATCGAATTGCCGAACACCAAGATCGAACTGCTCCATCCGCTGGGCGAGGATTCCCCGATCGCCGGTTTCCTGGCCAAGAACCCGTCCGGCGGCATCCATCACGTCTGCTACGAGGTCGAGGACATCCGCGCCGCCGCCGCCAAGCTTCACGAGGCCGGCGCCCGGGTCCTCGGCAGCGGCGAGCCCAAGATCGGCGCCCACGGCAAGCCGGTCCTGTTCCTGCATCCGAAGGACTTCAACGGCTGCCTGATCGAACTCGAGGAGGTCTGAGGGCATGGGCATCACCTCTGCCATCGTGCTGTTCGCCGTGGTCTGGTTCATGACCTTCTTCGTGGTCCTGCCGCTTCGGCTGACCACCCAGGGCGAGGCCGGCGAGGTCGTGCCGGGCACCCACCGGAGCGCCCCGGCGGACCCGCAACTGCGCCGCAAGGTGCAGCTGACGACCTGGTGGGCGCTGGGGATCTGGGCGGTGATCGCCGGGGTGATCCTGTCGGGCTGGATCTCGGTCCGGGACATCGACGTGTTCGACCGGATGGGCCCACCCGCGGCGGCGCAGGACCGCTAGCGCGCCGCCAGCCGGTGGTAGAGATGGGTGAAGGTCGCCGCGCCGATGATCGGCACGGCGAGGTTCAGGATCGGCACCGACAGCGGCACCGCCATCAGGCACCCGGCGACCCAGACCTGCCCGGCATTGGCCTTGCGCAGCTTCTTCGCGGTGTCCCGGCCCTCGCGCCGCCTCGCCGCCATCTGGAAATACTCCCGGCCCAGAAGGTAGCCGTTCAGCCCGAAGAAGATCAGCGGCGCAACGAAGGGCAGGGCAACGTAGGCCACGATCGCAAGGATGTTGGCGCCGATCAGAACCCCGAGAAAGTTGACCGTGTCGCGCAGCTGCTCGCCCCAGCCGAGCCTCGGCACCGGCGGCAGGTGCGGGTAATGCTCGTCCTCGACCGCCTGCGCCACGTCGTCGAGAAACAGCGAGGTGATGGCCGAGGCGACGGGGATCATCAGGAAGATCGACAGGGCGATCATCAGAAAGAACGAGCCGAAGCCCAGCAGGTCGCCGAGCCACTCGACCCGGCCGACGCCGGGCAGCTCGATCCCCTCGCCGGTCAGGGCGGTGACCAGCCAGAGCAATCCGGCATAGGTCGCGACAAGCAGCGCGAAGGTCAGGCCGATGCCGAGCCAGAGGACGCGGGTGAAGCGCCGGTCCGTGATCTGGGACAAGGCCTTGAAAAAGTCGGCGAGGATCATTGCTGGACCCAGCGCACCTTGGCAACGAGGTCGGGCCGTGGCCGCTCGGGCGGGGCGGCGGTCTCGGTGCCGAGGTGGATCATGCCGGCCAGCCGCTCCGACGGCGCAAGGCCGAGCTCCCCCTCCACGAACCCACGGTCATGGGCCGGCCATCCGGTGAGCCAGTTGGCCCCCCAGCCGGCGGCATGAGCGGCGTTAAGCAGGCCGAGGCAGACCGCGCCCGCCGAGAGGAGCTGTTCGACCTCGGGGACCTTTTCCGACGGCACCGGGGCCGACACCACCGCCACCGCGAGGTAGGCGCTGGCGTATTGCACCGCCATCCCGTCCACCTTGTCGGGATCCAGCCCGAGCGCCGCACCGCGCCGCCGGATCGCCGCGCCCAGGCGGTCCATCGCGGCGCTTTCCAGCACGATCAGCCGCCAGGGTTCGAGCTTGCCGTGATCGGGGCTGCGCAGCGCGGCCGCCAGGATCGGCTCCAGCTCGGCCCGGGTCGGCACCGGCAGGGTCAGCGTCCGCCACGGCCGGGACCGGCGGGCGAGCAGGAACTCCAGCGCGGCGGGATTCGGGGTCGGCATCGGCGGCCTCTCGGGTGTCACGTGTGCTTCAGGTAGCGCGGATCCAGCGCCGCCTCCATCTCCGCGATCAGGCCGGAGACGAGCCGGTCCATCGCCGGGCCGGGCTGTCGGGCGGCGAAGGCCTCGGCCATCGGGTCGGGGACGTGGACCGGGCTGCCCGACATGCGTTCCAGCACCCGGTGGCCGCAGAACGGCACGTAGGTTTCCGAATAGCCGCCCTCGTGGACCATCACCAGCCGGCCGCCGCAGACCTCGGCGGCCAGCGCCATAACCCGGTCCGTCATCGCGCCGAAGGTCTCGGCGGTGGCCAGCATCCGGCCCAGCGGATCGTTCAGCGCGGCATCGAAGCCGCAGGCGACGATCAGGAGGTCGGGCCGGAACGCCCGGATCGCCGGCAGCGCCAGCCGGTCCATCGCGGCGAGGTATCCGGCATGTCCGGTCCCGGCCGGGAGCGGGATGTTGAGGTTGCTTCCCTGTGCGCCGCGAACCTCGAACCCGCCGGTGTCGAGCGGGTAGTTCCGTTCCTGGTGGATCGACACGGTCAGGGTGTCGGGATCGTCGAGATGGATCGCCTCGGTGCCGTTGCCGTGATGGACGTCCCAGTCCAGCACCGCGACCCGGCGGACGAGCCCGGCGGCGCGGGCCGCTTCGATCGCGATGGGGATGTTGGCCAGCAGGCAGAAACCGTTCGGCCAGTCCGGCAGGCAGTGGTGGCCCGGCGGCCTGGACAGCGCGTAGGCATTGTCCAGTTCGCCGCGCAACACGGCAAGGACCGCCTCCCGGGCCAGCCCCGCCGACAGGGCGGCGATCTCGTAGCCGCCGGGCCCGAACGGCGCACGCAGTCCGAGGTTGCCGCCCTCGGCCGCCGACAGCTCGCGGAACCGGTCGAGATAGGCGGCCGGGTGGATGCGGCCGAGATCGGCGTCGGAGGCCGGCGCCGCGCTGCGCATGTGGAGGTCGGCGGCGAGCCCCGACACCTCGATCAGGTTCTTCAGCCGGCGCTTGGTCTCGGGGTTCTCGGGCAGGCCCCCGGTGGCGGATGGCTGGACGTGGTCGCCCACCGGCATCATCCCGGCGAAATTCCCGCCGCCGTGCCAGAAGCACGCCTCGGCCCAGAAGAACCCGGTCCCCGGCATCGCCTAGCCCGCGCCGCCGCCTGCGGGTTTCAGACGGTAGATCCCCTCGGGGAGGTTCAGCGCTGCCGAGAGGTCGCGCACCTGCTGCAGCGACAGGGTGATCCGCAGGTCGCGGTCGGTGCGGGGATCGTACTGCTCGACGGTCACGCAATCCTCGAAGGCGTTCAGGATGACGTCCTCCTGCAACGGGGCGTCGCCCTCGTCGATCAGGGTGATCACGGTGGCGTCGAAATCGTGCTCGATGCTGAACATGGCCCGACCCTAGCGGGCAGCGGGCCGGATGCAAGCGCCCGATGCCAACCTCGTGAGCCGGGCTGGCCGCGCCGCGCGGGGCGGACTAGGCTCCGGCGAAATGACGGGGAGAGCGACCATGCGCGCCATGCTTCTGGGTCTGATCGTGTCGGCCGGCCTCGCCGGATGCGCACCGCTGCCGCCGGCCGCGCCGGCGCCGGACCCGGCGCCGCGCGGGCAGCCGGTCCAGCCGATCCGGTCCGCCGCGCCGTCGCGCGGGAGCCGGGAGGTGGCGCGGGATTTCGTGGCCGTGGTCGCGGCCGTCGAGCCGGTGGCAGAACAGGTCTGCCGGTCCGAGGGCCGGGTCGCCAACTGCGACTTCCGGATCCTTGTCGATGACCGCCCCGGCGTGCCTGCCAACGCCTTCCAGACCGTCGACGAGAGGGGCCGGCCGATCATCGCCGTCACCCTTTCCCTGCTCGCCGATACCCGGAACAGCGACGAGATCGCTTTCGTCCTGTCGCACGAGGCGGCGCATCACATCGCCGGCCATCTCGACCGGCAGCGCCGCAACGCAACGGTCGGCGCGGCGGTGTTCGGCGAACTGGCCGGTGCGCTGGGCGGCACCTCTGCCGAGGGGCTCCGCACCGCGCAGCAGCTTGGCGCCATCGTCGGCGCCCGCAGCTTCTCGAAGGAGTTCGAACTGGAGGCCGACCGGCTGGGCACGATCATCGCGGCGCGGGCGGGATTCGACCCGGTGCGCGGCGCGGAGTTCTTCTTCCGCATCCCCGATCCGGGCGACCGTTTCCTCGGCACCCACCCGCCCAACGCCGACCGGGTCGCGATGGTGCGCCGGACCGCCGGCAGGCTCTAGGCGCCGGCGCTAGAGCGGAGTCAGGGTTCCGGCGGACGTGCCCGAGCCGCCATTTTGGCGCTGGTCGGTAAGCTGGATGCGGTTGCCGGCCACCCAGTCGACCCGGATGCAGTCACTGTCCTCCGGGCGCGGCGTGTCGAAGATGCAGAGCTCCTGGCCGCGCACGGTCCAGCTTTGCCGGTCGTCGAACAGCGCGGTTCGTTCCCCGTCCACCGTGGCCGACAGGTCCGCGACGCCATCGGCCCGCAGGGCGGCGATCAGCAGCATGCCGTCCGGCAATCCCGACTCTCCGGGCGGCGGGATGACGAGCCGTTGGCCGCTCAGGCTCCGGGCGAGGGCGTCGCCGGTCTGAACCGCCGCGCCCTCGTGCAGTGTCGCGCAGCCCGCGAGGGCGGCAAGCATTGTGGCAGCGAAGATTGTTCTGATCATCGGTTTCTCCCAAGTCCGCCGAGCCTGTCGGCATCGTGGTGGCCGCCGGTGGGTCTGTCAAAGCCTGAGAAGGCCGGAGCGGCCGGCGGAGCGCGACGCAGTCCCGGGTAATCCGGGCCGATGAAGTCGGAAAATGGTGGAACGGCGGCGTGCGGGGCCGCGCCGGGTCAGCCGAGGCTGAGCGCGCCCCAGGCGATGGTGGCGAAGAAGCAGGCCGAGGCGGCGATCACGAAGCCGTGCCAGATCGCGTTCTGGAACCGAAGCTTGGGCAGGCTGAACAGCACCGCGCCGATGGTGTAGAGCAGCCCGCCCACCACGATGAGCACGGTGGCGCCGAGGGGCAGGGTCTGCGCGATCGGCCACAGCAGTGCCACGCTGAGCCAGCCGAGCACCAGGAAGATGACCGTGTTGGCATTGCCGGTGCCCCGCCAGAAGAACAGCCGCGCCAGCGCCCCGCCGAGGGCGAGCGTCCAGACCACCGCGAGGACACCCCACGCGAAGGCGGTGCCGATCAGCGCCACGAGCGGCGTGTAGGTGCCGGCGATCTTGAGGTAGATCGCCGCGTGGTCGATGCGCCGGAAGACCGGGCGCGCCTCTTCCCACGGCGGAAAATGGTAGAACACGGACACCACGAAGGTCGTGATCAGCGCGGCCGCGTAGACCGAGACGGCCGCGACCGTCGGCGGCGAGGCGTTGAGCGCCGAAAACACGATCAGCAGGATCGCCCCGGTGATCGCGAGGATGATGCCGGTGCAATGCAGCACGAAATCCGCAATACGCTCTTCCCGGGTCTGGACCGGGTAGCTGGCGGAGGTTCTGATCGCGGGGCGGTTCATGGCGCCATGATAAGCACGGTTTCGTTAAGACATAGTGATGCCGTTGCGTCAGTGCGGGCGGTTAACGACTTGTTGATCTGCCTCAAGGCACGGCACCCGGAGTCCGGCCAGACTGTCGCGGAACGGAGGACTGGACCCGTGACCCAAGACATCCCGAAGCTGGGCGACCGGCGCGATCATTACTGGCTGCTGATCGGCATGGCCGATACCTGCGGCGTCAACCTGCTGGAGTCCTTCGAAGAGGGGCGGATCGACAGCCGGGACTGGGCCGGCATGGTCACCGCCTGCCAGGGCTGCGGCGCGCCGGGCTCCTGCCGCAGGCTCCTGTCCCGGGTCGAGACCCTGCCTGAGGCGCCGGAGTACTGCGCCAACCGCGACCGGCTTGCGGCGCTCTCGCCCGACCGCGTCACCGACTAGGACGCGCCGCGCGCCTCATCATCATCGCATCTGCCCGAATCGGCCCGATCGCCCCGGTGCCGCGCGGGCCGGCCCCGTCCGCGCGGGGCGGGCCGGCCCCGCGGCTCAGGCGGTCACGTGCCGCGTGTCGGGGTGCAGCGACTTGCCGAGGATGTGCTCGGTCCCGTGCAGAACCCGCGCGGCGGGACCGACGATCTCGGGCTCGGGCGGCAGGGCGATCTCGGGGTCCTTGCCCGGGTAGTCGACCGACGACAGGAAATGGCGCATGCAGTTGATCCGGGCGCGCTTCTTGTCGTTGGACCGGATCACGGTCCAGGGCGCATCGGCGGTGTCGGTGTAGAAGAACATCGCCTCCTTGGCCTCGGTATAGTCGTCCCAGCGGTCCAGCGAGGCCTTGTCGATGGGCGACAGCTTCCACTGCTTGAGCGGATCGGTGGCCCGGGCCTCGAAGCGGCGCTTCTTTTCGTCCCGGGTGACCGAGAACCAGTACTTGTAGAGCCGGATTCCAGACCGGACGAGCATCCGTTCGAGTTCCGGGGTCTGGCGCATGAATTCGAGATACTCGAAGGGCTCGCAGAACCCCATCACCCGCTCGACCCCGGCGCGGTTGTACCAGGACCGGTCGTAGAACACCATTTCGCCCACCGTGGGCAGTTCCTGCACGTAGCGCTGGAAATACCACTGGCCCTTTTCTTCCCAGGTCGGCTTGTTCAGCGCGACGACCCGGGCGGCGCGGGGGTTGAGGTGCTCCATGAAGCGCTTGATCGTGCCGCCCTTGCCGGCGGCGTCGCGGCCCTCGAACAGGATCACGAAGCGCTGGCCGGTCTCCTGCGCCCAGAGCTGGACCTTCAGAAGCTCGGCCTGAAGCCGGGCCTTCTCGGCCTCGTAGGGGCGGCGGGCCAGCTTGCCGGCGCGGCGCCTGCGCGGTTTCGCATCGGCCCTGGCGGCCCGGGTGGCCTTGGCGGCCTTGGCGTCCGGAGCATCCGGCTTCGCGGCCGGGGCGTCGGCCTTGAGGGGCGGGGTGAGTTCCGCGGCTGCATCCTTCATGGCGACTCCTGTCCGTTTGGCGCGCAAGAAGCCTAGTCCCGTCCGGCGGGTTCTGCATTGATGTGAGTCATGTGGCGAACGGAAGGGAGACCGATGCGCTATTTCCTCGAACGGCTGAAGTGGCGCTGCATCTGGAGCTGGGCCGGCCTGCGCGACACCTGGGCCAACGAGCATTCGTTCCGGAGCTGGGTCTGGGCGAACGCGATCTCGGCCGGGCTGGCGCTGTGGCTGCTGCGCGGGGCCGAACTGGCGGTGATCCTCGGGCTCGGGGTGGTCCTGCTGGCGGCCGAACTCGTCAACACCGCGATCGAGCGGGCGGTCGACCTCGTGTCGCTGGAGCAGTCGGACCTCGCCCGGCGGGCGAAGGACGCGGGCAGCGCCGGGGTGGCGGTGGCGGCCGTGGCTGTGGGCATCGCCTGGATCGCCGTGCTCGCCGGATGACCGGGGGCGCGGGGGTCAGGTCCGGGCCGCGCGGGCCTTCCGGCGCAGGTGCCAGCGGTAGATGAGCGGCGCGAGCGCCCGGTCGTAGGCCAGGCCCGCCAGTTGCCGGATCACCGGCAACCCGACCAGCCGCGCCAGCCAGCGGTAGCGGGGCATCCGGCGCCACAACACGAGGAACGCCGGGATGCCGGCCAGGATTTCGCCCTCGTGCAGCACGTGGAGCCGCCGCGCCGCGTCGTCCTCGGTCAGACCCCACCGGTCGAGGTCGGCGGCGTTCAGGTCGTCGAACCGGATCGGCAGCCCGGACCGCGCGGCATAGGCGGCGTAATGCCCGATCTCGAAGGAACAGACAGGGCATTGGCCGTTGTAGAGGACGGAGGTTTCGTCGGACATGCCGCGAAGATAGGCGGAACGCGCCGGCCGGCGAGGGGGGTGCGGCGGCGCGCCGCCCGCAACGGCGGACCGGCCCGGATCAGTCGGCGGCGGTTTCCCCCGCCAGCCACGCCGCGACATCGCCGGTGGCCGTGTCCCGCCGCCAGTGAATGACCGGCAGGTCGTAGGGATGCCTTTCGGCGACCAGCGCGACGAGCGCGTCACGCCTGGCCTCGGTGGTCTTGAGCAGGAGCAGCGCCTCGGTTTCGGTCTCCACCGCGCCCTCCCAGCGGAACACGCTGCGGACTCCGGGCAGGACGTTGCCGCAGGCGGCGAGCCGCGCGGCCACCGCCGCCGCCGCGATGTCCTCGGCAACGCGGGCGTCCGGGCAGGTCACGGCAACTTCGATCAGGTCGGGCACGGGCGCCCCCACAGGTCGTATTCGCCGGCCTCGTCCACCTCCACGGTGACGAGGTCGCCCACCGACAGGCCCTCGGTCCCCTCGTCGATGAACAGGTTGCCGTCGATCTCGGGGGCGTCCGCCGCGGTGCGGCAGGTGGCGACGCCCTCGGCGTCGATGTCGTCCACGAGGACCTGCATCCGCCGGCCCACCTTCGCGGCCAGCTTCGCCTCCGAGATCGCCTGCGCCGCGGCCATGAAGCGGTCCCAGCGGTCCTGCTTGACCTCCGCCGGCACATGGTCGGGCAGGGCGTTGGCGCGGGCGCCCTTCACGTCCTCGTACTGGAAACAGCCGACGCGATCGAGCCTGGCTTCCTGCAGCCAGTCCAGCAGGGTCTGGAACTCGGCCTCGGTCTCGCCGGGATAGCCGACGATGAAGGTCGAGCGCAGGGTGATGTCGGGACAGATCGCGCGCCACTCGGCGATCCGGTCGAGGGTGCGTTCCGCCGCCGCCGGGCGGGCCATCCGGCGCAGCGTGTCGGGATGGGCGTGCTGGAACGGGATGTCGAGATAGGGCAGCACGCCACTGCCCGCCTCGGCCATCAGCGGCACGAGCTCGGCGACGTGCGGATAGGGATAGACGTAGTGCAGCCGGACCCAGATCCCGAGGCTGCCCAGGTCGCGGGCCAGCGGCACGATCGGGAACTTCGCGTCGCGGTCGCGCCAGTCGGTGCCGTAGGCCGAGGTGTCCTGGCTGATGACCAGCAGTTCCTTGACCCCCGCCTCGGCCAGCTTCTCGGCCTCGCGCATCACCGCTTTGTGGGGGCGGGAGACGAGCCTGCCGCGCATGTCGGGGATGATGCAGAACTTGCAGGCGTGATTGCAGCCCTCGGAGATCTTCAGGTAGCTGTAGTGCCGCGGGGTCAGCTTCACCCCCTGCGGCGGCAGCAGGTCGATGAACGGGTCCGGGGCCGGCGGCACCGCGGCATGGACGGCGTCGAGGACCTGCTCGTATTGCTGCGGCCCGGTGACGGCCAGCACCTTGGGATGGGCGCCGGTGATGAACTCGGGCTCGGCCCCGAGGCATCCGGTCACGATCACCTTGCCGTTCTCGGCCAGCGCCTCGCCGATGGCGTCGAGGCTCTCGGCCTTGGCGGTGTCGAGGAACCCGCAGGTGTTGACGATCACCGCCTCGGCCCCGGCATAGTCGGGCGAGATCGCGTAGCCTTCGGCGCGCAGCCGCGTCAGGATGCGTTCGCTATCGACGAGGGCCTTGGGACAGCCGAGGCTGACCATGCCGATGGAGGGCTGGCCGGGGCGGCGGTCCGCGGTCATCCGGGGGGCGGCGCGGTCGGGGCGGAGGTCGGGCGGGTTAAGCGGCATGACGCGGCATATACGGCCGGCGGCGGGCCGCGAAAAGGGCGGCTTGCGCAAATCCAACCGGTCAGTTCGCGTGGCGTCAGTTGTTTGCTTGGGGGCACGGTATGAAAGTCTTGAAGCTGGCCGCCACCGCCGTGGTGGCCGCGTTCGTTTCGGGGCCGCGGGCGCGGCGACGCTGAGCGGGCTCTTCGACGTGACGGCGGTGAACGTCACCAGCCTGACGGGCACGGAATCGCGGGCGACGTTCCCGAACCATTTCGCCGCGCTGGCCGACACGCCGGGCGGGGCCGACACCGTTTCGGTGTCCGACAGCTTCACCCATGACGGCGCGCTCGACTTCCGCATCGGGTCGCCGCAGACCGCGGCCTGAACCGTGGCACCGTGGCTCGGCTCCGGCAGCGGCACGGCGTCCGGCCCCGATGCGGCGCTGGGCGGGCTACAGCTGAGCTACCCGAGCATCGGCAACGGTTCCGCCACCTCGACGTTCTTCCGGCTCCAACTGACCACCACGCTGACCGCCGGCACCTTCACCGTAAAGCACGACGACGGCATGGTGATCGCCGACGACGGGGTCGTGATCGGCGGCCGTCTCGGCCCGAACAGCGAGCGGCCGACGATCGTGACCGGCTTCGACGGCGGCTCGTTCCAGCTTCTCCATGTCGCGACCAACGGCACCCCCTCGGTCCTGGAAGTGGATACCGACGCCTCGCCGGTGCCGGTTCCGGCAGCGCTGCCGCTGCTTCTCGCCGGTCTGGGCGGGCTGGCCTGGGTCGGACGGCGGACCAGGCGCGCCGCCTGACGGGCGTTCCCAATCGCCCGTGATTCGAGGGGGCGTCGCGATGCGGCGCCCCTTTCCGTTCGGCGGCACTC
This sequence comes from Paracoccaceae bacterium, assembly GCA_041628615.1. GTDB lineage: Bacteria > Pseudomonadota > Alphaproteobacteria > Rhodobacterales > Rhodobacteraceae > JAMWZF01. The sequence continues at coordinate 24,803 of JBFKOW010000014.1, forward strand.
CGCCGCACCGCCCGACGGCCGATTGCCGGCCCCACCGCGCTCGGGCAAGGATGCCGCCGATCCGAGCCGGAGACCGCCGATGCGCGCCCTTGCCCTCTGCTGCGCCCTTGTCCTGTCCGCTTGTGCGTCGGGAGGGCCGGACCCCGCCCCCTATGCGCGGCCGCTGAATCCGGGCGAGACGCCCGAGATCCGCAAGCTGGTGAACAAGTGGGCCGACCATTACGAGGTGCCCCGCAGCCTCGTCCACCGGGTGATCCAGCGCGAGAGCGACTACCGCCCCGAGGCCCGCAACGGCCCCTATTACGGGATGATGCAGATCCTGCCCGAAACCGCCCGCGGCATGGGCCACGACGGCCCCGCCGCCGAGCTTTTGGACCCCGACACGAACCTGCGCTGGGCGGTGAAATACCTGCGCGGCGCGTGGCTCGTGGCGGACGGGGACGAGGCCGAGGCGGTGGGCTGGTATGCCCGCGGCTACTACTACGAGGCCCGCGACCGCTGCCTGCTGGTGGAAACCGCGCTGCGCGACCGCGAGGTGCGGCGGGACTGCCGGTAGGGCAGAGGCGGCTTGCGATACGGCCCGGGTTGTCTAACCTGCCGGGATGAGCCCCGAGACCGACCCGCCCGACGACCTGACCCCGGCGAACCGGAACCGCTGGTACATCCTGATGACGCTGCACGGCGAGCAGGAGGGAGAGCTGATCGACTGGAAGTTGGCCGAGAAGAACCGGCGAGCGTGGAATGCGTGGTCGGGGCAGGTGCTGTCGGCGGAGGAGCAGGAGAGATACGCTGCGGCGGCGAGGATCGAGGTGGCGGAGTTGCGGGCGTGGAAGGAGTTGAAAGACGAAATTTCAGACCGGCACCGCGCGCAATGGGCGGCGCGGACGGCGGGTGCCAACTACCCCGGCCTGCCCAATCCGGAGCGCGCCTGCAACCTTGCAAAGACCGCCTTCTCTACCACAGTCGTCTTGGGAAAGGCGGTCTTTTCAAGAGTTGTCCAGGTCAACTCCGCCCACTTCCACTCCGATGTCCGAATGGGTTCCGCCCAGTTTCTCGCCAGAGCCATCTTCAGCTCCGCCAAATTTCAGTCTCGAGCGTACTTCGGTTTCGCTGAGTTCCACGCGGGCGCCGGGTTCGATGGAGCCCAATTTCTTGGCGATGCCTGGTTCTCGCGTTTCCACGCCGAAGCCCAGTTTGGAAAGGCCAGGTTCTTCGCTGGCGCCCAGTTCGGCCACGCCGAATTCGATGCGGCTGCCCGGTTCGATGGTGCTCTATTCGACGCGGCCTGTCGGTTCGCCTCCGTCCGATTTGAGGGGCCAAGCTACTTCACCGAGGCGCGGTTTGGTGTGGCCGGGTCCGGAAAGGTCTGCCGCCCTGACTTCACCGATGCCGCCTTCAACGCCCCGGCGAATTTCCGGCAGGCGGTGTTTCTGACCCATCATCCGGTGCTGGCGGGCACGCTGTTGCATCCCGAGACCCAGATCACGGCCGATGATCGCCATTGGCCGGAGCTTCCGGTCTGGAAGGGCGATCAGGACCCGCAGGAGGCAAGGGAGTGCTGCGCGAAGCTGCGGCACAACCTGTCAGGGCAGGGCCGACCGGAGGATGCGCATTTCTTCTACCGGCGCGAGATGCATTTTGCCGAACGGTCCGGCCCGGTCTGGGCGCGGCTGCCGATCTGGCTCTACGGCGGGTTGTCGCACTACGGCCATTCCATCGGCCTGCCGGTCACATGGCTGATCCTGATCTGGGCCTATGGCGGCGCGCTGTGGTTTCGCGACACCCCGACGCCCTTCTGCCCCTCCGCATGGGAGCACTCGGCGGCGAACGTCTTCGCCTTCTTCGGCTACCTGCGCCTGTACTTTCCGGAATGCGCGCAGGCTTTGCCGCCCGCCCTCAAGGCGTTCTCCGGCCTCCAGACCTTCGCCTCCTACCTGATGCTGTTCTTCCTCGGCCTCGGCCTGCGGCAGCGGTTCCGGCTGCGCTAGCGCCGCCGGTCCCGGCGGCTCGACATCGGCTGGAAGGCGACGCCGACATGGGCCTCGCAATAGGGCTTGCCCTGCTGCACCGGCAGCCCGCAGAACCAGAAATCCTCGGTCGCCGGATCGCCGATCGGCCATTTGCAGGTCCGCTCGGTCAGTTCCATCAGGCTGATCTTGCGGGCGGTCTTTTCGACCTCGTTCACCTTGGCGAGCGCCTCGGGGCTGATCTCGTTGGCCGAGGGCTGCGGCGGCAGCGGCTGACCGGCGGGGATGATCGCCCGGCGCGCGGCGCTCATCGGCGGGGCGGCGGGTTCGGTCTTGGGCTCCGGCGCCGTGTCGGCGGCGGGCTCGGCCGGTTTCGCCTTCTCCGCGGCCGGCGCCTTCGCACTGGCGGACTTGGTCTCGGGGGCCTTCTCCGCCGCCGCCTTGCCGCCCGCGGGCTGGGCCGCCGGAGCGCCGCCGCCACCGCCGGCGCGGTTGGAAAGCCCGAGCCGGTGGACCTTGCCGATCACCGCGTTGCGGGTGACGCCGCCAAGCTCCTTGGCGATCTGACTGGCCGACTGGCCCTCGCCCCACATCTTCTTCAGCAGCTCGACCCGCTCCTCGGTCCAGGACATCGGCGTCTCCTCTGGCGGTCACTTCGGTTGCACGCGGGTGCCCCAGCGACCGGCTGTTGTCAATTGCTCCCCCTGATTCTAGGCACCCGCCGCCGGGATACAAGGCGGGGTCCCGGGCCGGGCCGGAACATGCGGCCCGCGCCCGGGACGGTGGCCGGGGCAGCGCCCGGGTCAGCTCCGCCCGACGCTGTCGCCCCCGGCGATCGCCTCGGCCCGGGCGATGAACAGGCGGGCGGGCATGTCGGTCAGGCCGCCGGCCTTCCGGGCGGGATGGGTGCGCAGGTAGGACCCGACGATGGTGAAGCCGAGCGCGTAGCCAAGCCATAGCGGTAGCCGGCCGCGGCCGAAGAACCACTCGGCGTGGTCGTAGTCCGGGCGGTTCCAGTCCTTCAGGGCCTCCGCCGCCAGCGCCGGAAGCTCCGGGGCGCGGACGGCGGTTTCCCACGGCTCGGGCAGCGTGCCCAGCACCTCGGCGACGAAATGGCCGGCCATGCCCTCGCTGACGAGGGCCTCGCCCAGCGTCTCGCCGTAGCCGACGCTCTCGCGGCGCAGCACATGGTGCAATTCGTGGATGATGGTGCGGTCGAGGGGGCCGCCGGGGCCGAAGTCGAGGCCGGGATGGTCCGGGTCGAGGGCGATTTCGATTTCCCGGCGGCGGGGGCAGAAGCCGCCCACCCCGTCCGAGGCGATGGTCCATTCCGGCCAGTCCCGGACCACGACATCGGTTTCGGGAACGGCAATGACCGCCCGCGCCGCCACCTCGGACCGCGCCACCGCGGCCCGGATGCCGGGGGCAAGTCCCGCCAGCCGGCCGCTGGCTTCGAGGATGTGACAGAGGAGCCGGGCCATGGAAAAAAACCTATGCAGGCCAAGGGGCTCGATCAAGCGGAGCGAGGCGGGTGGGGCAGGCTGTCGCGGCGGGATTGGGGCTGGGCAAGGGCGGCGTTTCGGGCTAGGACACCGGCATGGCATCACCCAGTTCCCGTCCCCGATCGCGGCTTCCGCGCCGCTGACCGCGACGGCGCCGATCAAGGCGCGCGCCGGTCGGGCCGCGCCCGCCGACCGGCCCGGCCCCGGCCACGGACCCCACCCAGAGGAAGACACCGCCATGATCCCCGCCGTCCTGCCTACCTACAACCGCGCCCCGCTCAGCTTCGTCTCCGGCGAAGGCAGCTGGCTGACCGAGGCCGACGGGCGCCGGTTCCTGGATCTCGGGGCGGGCATCGCGGTGAACGCGCTGGGCCACGCGCATCCGGCGCTGGTGGCGGCGCTGACCGAACAGGCGGGCAAGCTCTGGCACGTCTCCAACCTCTACCGGATCGAGGCGCAGGAGCGGCTCGCCGCGGCGCTGGTCGACGCGACCTTCGCCGACAGCGTGTTCTTCACCAATTCCGGGACCGAGGCCTGCGAACTCGCGGTCAAGATGGTGCGGCGGCACCATTTCGAGGCGGGCCGCGCCCGGCCGGTCATCCTGACCTTCGAGGGGGCGTTCCACGGCCGGTCCTCGGCCGCCATCGCCGCGGCCGGGTCCGAGAAGATGACCCGCGGCTTCGGTCCGCTGCTGCCCGGGTTCCGCACCTTGCCCTTCGGCGACCACGACGCGCTGGAGGCGGCCGCGGCGGACCCGGAGGTCGGCGCGATCCTGGTGGAACCGGTGCAGGGCGAAGGCGGGATCCGGCCGCTGCCCGATGCCTGCCTCAAGGGGCTGCGGGAGCTTTGCGACCGGCACGGCCTGCTGCTCGTCTTCGACGAGGTGCAATGCGGCATGGGCCGGACCGGGCGGCTCTTCGCCCACGAATGGGCCGGCGTGGCGCCCGACATCATGATGGTGGCCAAGGGGATCGGCGGCGGCTTCCCGCTCGGCGCCGTGCTCGCGACCGAAGACGCTGCGGCGGCGATGGGCGTCGGCAGCCACGGCTCGACCTACGGCGGCAATCCGCTTGCCTGCGCGGTCGGGCTGAAGGTGATGGAGATCGTCGCCGCGCCCGGCTTCCTCGCCGAGGTCAACCGCAAGGGGGCGCATCTGCGGCAGCGGCTCGAAGCGGTGGTCGCGGCGCACCCGGACGTGTTCGAGGCGGTGCGGGGGGTCGGGCTGATGCTCGGGCTGAAATGCCGGCTGCCCAATACCGAGATCGTCGCCGCCGGGTATGCCCAGCAATTGCTGACCGTCGGGGCGGCGGACAACGTGGTGCGGCTGCTGCCGGCGCTGACCATCACCGACGAGGACATCGCCGAGGCCGCCGCCCGGCTCGACCGCGCCGCCGAAAGCCTCCGCCCCTGATTTCACCGGACCGAAAATATCCCGGGGGAGTCGCCGCAAGGCGACGGGGGCAGCGCCCCCGCCCCGGCCGCCGCAGGAGAGCCCGCCGATGAACCACTTCCTCGACATCCACAAGACCGACGCCGCCGAGTTGCGGGGAATGATCGACCAGGCCGGGGCGATGAAGGCCGCCCGCGCCGGACGGCCGCGCGGGACACCCGACGACGACACCCCGCTCGCCGGGCACATGGTCGCGCTCATTTTCGAGAAGCCCTCGACGCGGACGCGGGTGTCCTTCGACGTCGGCGTCCGCCAGATGGGCGGCGAGACGATGGTGCTGTCGGGGGCCGACATGCAGCTCGGCCACGGCGAGACCATCGCCGACACCGCCCGGGTGCTGAGCCGCTACGTCGACCTGATCATGATCCGGACCTTCGAGGAGGCGACGCTGCTGGAAATGGCCGAGCACGCCACCGTGCCGGTGATCAACGGGCTGACCAACCGAACCCATCCCTGCCAGATCATGGCCGACGTGATGACCTTCGAGGAACACCGCGGGCCGATCGCCGGGCGCAAGGTCGTTTGGTCGGGCGACGGCAACAACGTCTTCGCCTCCTTCGCCCATGCCGCGAAGCAGTTCGGCTTCGACCTCGTGTTCACCGGGCCAGAGCCGCTCGATCCCGAACCGGCGCTCGACGGGCTCTACACCACGGTGCGGAACCCGGCCGAGGCGGTCGAGGGCGCCGATCTCGTGGTCACCGACACCTGGGTCAGCATGCACGACCCGCAATCGGCCCGCGAACGGCGGCACAACCAGCTGCGCGGCTACCAGGTCAACGCGGCGCTGATGGCCAAGGCCAAGCCCGACGCGCTGTTCATGCACTGCCTGCCGGCGCACCGGGACGACGAGGCAACGTCAGAGGTGATGGACGGGCCGCATTCGGTGATCTTCGACGAGGCCGAGAACAGGCTGCACGCGCAAAAGGCGATCATGCGCTGGTGCCTCGGCGTCTGAAGGGCCGCCGGGGCGCGCCCACCCGCGACAGGCTACGGTGGGTCGAGACCCACCTCACGGCCATCCCGACGCAGGTCCCTTTCGGGCGAGCCTGCCACAGGCCGACGCAAGAAGGTGGGGGCTGCCCGCGGGCCGGTGGGTCGAGACCCACCTCACCCTTCCCGGACCGGCGAAGTCCCGCCGGCCGGAAACCTGTCCGGAACCCACCCGTGCGGCCCGCGTCCCGGTCCGCAGAGTAGGGTGGGTCTCGACCCACCCGCCCTGTCCGTCATGCAACAGGGCACCGATAGCCCTTGCCCCCGGCGCCGATGTCTCCCAGAACGCGACCCGACCCTTCGCCCCGGGAGAAACCGCCATGTCCGCCCACGGCCCCGCCGTTCCGATGATCGCCCGCAAGTCCACCGGCCTGTCCGGCACCGCCGAGGTCCCCGGCGACAAGTCGATCTCGCACCGGGCGCTGATCCTCGGCGCACTGGCGGTGGGCGAGACGAAGGTCACGGGCCTGCTGGAGGGGCAGGACGTGCTCGACACCGCCGCCGCGATGCGGGCCTTCGGGGCCGAGGTCGAAAAGCGGGACGGCACCTGGCATGTCCACGGCGTCGGCGTCGGCGGTTTCGCCGAGCCGGACCGGGTCATCGACTGCGGCAATTCCGGCACCGGGGTCCGGCTGATCATGGGGGCGATGGCCACCAGCCCGATCACCGCGACCTTCACCGGCGACGCCTCGCTCAATTCCCGGCCGATGGCGCGGGTGACCGATCCGCTGGCGCTGTTCGGGGCGGCGGCCTATGGCCGTGCCGGCGGACGGCTGCCGATGACCATCGTGGGCGCTGCCGATCCGGTCCCGGTGCGTTACGCCACGCCTGTCCCCTCGGCGCAGGTCAAATCGGCGGTGCTGCTTGCCGGGCTGAACGCGCCGGGCCGGACCGTCGTGATCGAGCGCGAGGCCACCCGCGACCATTCCGAACGGATGCTTGCCGGGTTCGGCGCCGAGGTCGCGGTGGAGGATACCGACGAGGGCCGCGTCATCACCCTCACCGGGCAGCCGGAACTCAGGCCCCAGACCATCGTCGTCCCGCGCGACCCCTCGTCGGCCGCCTTCCCGGTCTGCGCCGCGCTGATCACCGAGGGATCCGACGTGCTGGTCCCGAACATCGGACTGAACCCGACCCGGGCGGGGCTCTTCACCACCCTGCGCGAGATGGGCGCCGCCCTGACCTACGAGAACCCGCGCGAGGAGGGCGGCGAGCCGGTCGCGGACCTGCGCGCCCGGTTCTCGCCCGATCTAGCAGGGATCGAGGTGCCGCCGGAGCGGGCCGCCAGCATGATCGACGAATACCCGGTGCTGTCGGTCGTCGCCGCCTTCGCGCGGGGCCGGACGGTGATGCGCGGGGTCCGCGAGTTGCGGGTCAAGGAGAGCGACCGGATCGACGCGATGGCGACCGGACTGCGCGCCGCCGGGGTCACCGTGGAGGAGGGCGAGGACTGGTGGATCGTCGAGGGCCGGGGCTTCGGGGCCGTGCCCGGCGGGGTCACGGTCCAGAGCCGGCTCGATCACCGGATCGCGATGTCCTTCCTGGTCTTCGGGCTGGCGACGGAGCGGCCGGTGACGGTCGACGACGCCGGACCGATCGCCACCTCGTTCCCGATCTTCGAGGCCCTGATGACCAGCCTCGGCGCGCGGATCGAGCGGGCGGCGGGCTGAGGACGGCCGCCGCACCCGCCGCCGCCTTTCACTGACCGCGGCCCCCTGCTAGACCGATGCTCCGGTCCGGGCCCAGCCCGGGCGGCTGGGAGCAGGGGAACGGAGAGCGGGCAATGGGCTTCGCGGTGGCAATCGACGGACCGGCGGCGGCCGGAAAGGGCACGATCTCGCGCGCCGTCGCGGCGCGGTTCGGACTGGCCCATCTCGACACCGGGCTGCTCTACCGGGCCGTGGGGGCGCGGGAACTCGCCGGGGAGGACCCGGTGGCGGCGGCGCGCGGCCTCGATCCGGCCACCCTCGACGACGCGGCGCTGCGCCGCCCCGAGGTGGCGCAGGCCGCCAGCCGGGTCGCCGCCAACCCCGAGGTCCGGGCCGCGCTGGTCGACCTCCAGCGGGCCTTCGCCGCGCGGGCCGGCGGCGCCGTGCTCGACGGCCGGGACATCGGCACCGTGATCTGTCCGGACGCGGCGGTGAAGCTCTTCGTCACCGCCACGCCCGAGACCCGGGCCCGCCGCCGCTTCCTCGAACTGCGCCAGAAGGGGCACCCGGTGACCGAGGCGGAAGTCCTGGCGGACGTGCGCGCCCGCGACGACCGCGACAGCGGCCGCGCCGCGGCGCCGCTCGTCGCCGCCGATGACGCGGTGGTGCTGGACACCACCAAGCTGGGCATCGACGAGGCGCTGGCCGCCGCCATCGCCATCGTCGCGCGGGCCCGCGGAGAACAGCCATGAACGATGCCGAGATCACCTGCCCGAACTGCGGCCACCACTTCCCGTTGACCGATACCCTCGCCGGTCCGGCGATCGGCAAGCTGAAATCGGAATACGAGGCCCGGCTGGCGAAGAAGCAGCAGGAGACGGACGCGGCGCTCGCGGCGCAGAAGGCGGAGATCGAGGCCGCGGTTGCGGAGAAGGCCAGGGCCGCCGCCGCCGCGGAGATCGAGACCCTGCGCGCCGCCATGCAGGAACAGGCCGACAAGCTGGCCGAGGCCCGCAAGGTCCAGGCGGCGGCGCTGAAACTCGAGCGGGAACTGGAAGAGCGCGAGCGCGAAGTGGAGATCGACCTTCAGCGCCGGCTCAACGCCGCCCTGAAGGAGGCCGACGCCAAGCGCGCCGCCGCCGCCGAGGAGGTGCTGCGCCAGAAGCAGGCCGATATCGAGGAAGCCGCCGCCCGCAAGGCCGCCGAGAAGGACCAGCACATCGATACCCTGAACCGCCAGATCGAGACCCTGAAGCGCAAGGCCGAGCAGGGCAGCCAGCAGCGGCAGGGCGAGGCCGCCGAGGCAACGCTGGAGTCCCGGCTCGCGGCCGCCTTTCCGGGCGACCGGCTCGACCCGGTGGGCAAGGGGGTGCGGGGTGCCGATTGCCGGCAGGTGGTGATCGGCCCGGCAGGCGAGGCCGGCGCGATCCTCTGGGAGGTCAAGCAGACCCGCAA
>JBFKOW010000015.1:0-33179 GCA_041628615.1 Paracoccaceae bacterium
CGCATCCTGCCCTACGACGAGACCAAGGCGCGGATGAAGGCGGTGCTGCACGACATCCAGACCGGCAAGTTCGTCCGCGACTTCATGCAGGAGAACGCGGTGGGCCAGCCGTTCTTCAAGGCCACCCGGCGGCTCAACGACGAGCACCAGATCGAGCAGGTCGGCGAGAAGCTGCGCGGCATGATGCCGTGGATCTCGGCGGGCAAGCTGGTCGACAAGGCCAAGAACTGAGCCCGCGCCGAGGCGCAGGCCGGGCGGCCCCGGGGCGGAGGACCCGGGGGCCGCCGTCATGTCCCGCCGCGCCGCCCGCGCGGCGGGTTCGCCGAAGGGAGGGACAGCCTTGATCGCGGTAATCTTCGAGGTCTGGCCCCGCGAGGGGCAGCGCGAGGCCTACCTGAAGCGGGCCGCCGCGCTGCGCCCGCTGCTCGACGACATCCCCGGATTCGTGTCGGTGGAGCGCTTCGAGAGCCTGACCGAGCCGGGCAAGCTGTTGTCGGTCTCGGTGTTCGAGGACGAGGAGGCGCTGCGCCACTGGCGCAACCTGCCCGACCACCGCGCCGCCCAGGCCGCCGGACGGGGCCGGCATTTCGCCGACTACCGGCTGCGGGTGACCGAGGTGCGCCGCGACTACACCATGACCGACCGCGCCGAGGCCCCGGCGGACAGCCAGGCGGTGCATTGCCCGATGCGGCGCGGCTGACCCGCGGGCCGGAGCTTTGGCGTTCCGGGGGATCTTGCGCTAGGCTGGTCCGGCACCGCAACCGGAGGAGCCCCCCATGATCGGCCACCGCAAGAAGCTGCGCAAACGGCATTATCTCTACGTCGACCGGGACTGCGCCTATGACGGCCCGGCGATCGCCGAGGCGATGGGATCGGCCTTCGGAGAGGTCTTCGGCTTTCTCGCCGCCAAGGGGATCGAGGCGAAATCGCCGCCGATCTCGGTCTACATCGAGATGGGCGGCGACCGGCTGCGGTTCCGCGGCGGGGCGATGGTGCTGGCGCGTGACGCCCGCAAGGCCGAAGGCATGGTGCACGCCGACACCCTGCCCGGCGGCGAGGTGATGACCGGCACCCATGTCGGCTCCTACGCCTGGCTGGGACAGTCGCACCGGCTGCTCTGGGACCAGATGACCGCCGAGGGCATGACCCCGACGATGCCGGTCTGGGAAGTCTACATCGACGATCCGATGCAGGTGCCCGAGGCCGAACTGCGCACCGAGATCTACCGCGCCATCGGCTGATCTCGCGTCCCCCGGTGCAAGAACGACGAAGGGGCCGCGCGCCGCGCGACCCCTTCCTTGAACCCGGACCGGGTCCGGGGGGCGGTCAGCGCCGGTCGATCAGCGCCTCGGCCCGTGCGGGGATCTCGGCCCGGCGGATGCCGAGGCGGGCCAGGTGGCTGTCCGGCATCCGGTGCAGGGCCTCGCGCATCCGGGCCACCAGGAAGGCGCGCCACAGCCGGGTGGCGAGCGCCGCCGGATCGGACAGGGGCCCGGCAACGGCGGCGCCGGGGGTGAAATGGGTCGTGCTTGCCATCGAAAGAAGCTCTCGATTACTTGGCCTCCGGCCTCTTGCCGGAGGGCCGCGGCCCGCGTCGCTGCACCGCAGCGCCGCCCGCGACCCAGCGCACCTATGCCCGCCGGCCCGGCGCCACCACCGCGGATGACGCATGACCGCCTTGCCGCATTTGCAATGCCCGTTGGCCTTCGCCCCCAGCCCCGGACTGCGCGCGGAATTGCCAGCCGGGACCGCCGCCCCTACGGTGACCGCACGGAATGCGGGAGCCCGCCGCGATGACCACACCCTTCGTGCAGGACCGCGCCATCGTCGCGCGGCTCGAGGCCGAGTTCGAGACCCGGACCATCCCGGTGACCGTCGCCGACCCGAACCAGCACGACGCACCGCTGATCTACGCGAACCGGGCGTTCGAGGAGCTGACGGGCTATGACCGCGGGCGGATCGTCGGGCAGAACTGCCGGTTCCTGCAGAAGGGGATGCCCGACCAGCCGGACCGAAAAAAGCTGCGGGACGCGGTCGCGGCGCAGACCCCGGTCGACGTGCTGCTGACCAATGTCCAGAGCGACGGAACCCTGTTCCAGAACTACCTCATCGTCGAGCCGATCACCCTGCGCGGCGGCCCCAACCTGCTGATGGGCTGCCAGTTCCGGTTCGATTTCGACACGAGGCTGGTCGAGTTCGTCGCCCACATGGAGCGGGTCGACCGGTCGATCCACCGCGCGATGGACATCGCCGAGCGGCGCAAGCTGGTCGCGATCGAAACCCACGTGACGCGCACCAAGAGCCTGCTGGCGGTGCTCAAATCGCGGGGCCTGATCTCGCTCTAGCCCCCCGCGCCGGGCCGGGCTCAGGGTGCGGCGACCGCCTCGACCTCGGACACGATCCCCTCGACGACCTGCTCGAGAAGGCCCTCGTCCTCGCATTCGCCCATCACCCGGATCAGCGGCTCGGTGCCGGACTTGCGGATCAGCAGACGGCCGTGGCCATTCAGCCGGTCCTCGGCGGCGGCGATGGCCGACTGCACGGCCGGAGTGCCCAGCGGATCGGCCCCGGCGCCGTAGCGGACGTTGCGCAAGAGTTGCGGCACGGTGTCGAACACGCGCGACAGTTCGGACGCCCGCCGCCCGGTGGCGACCATCGCGGCCAGGAACTGCAGCCCCGCCAGCAGGCCGTCGCCGGTGGTGGCGTAGTCGGTCATCACGATGTGGCCCGACTGCTCGCCGCCGAGGTTCCAGCCGCCGGCGCGCATCGCCTCGACAACGTAGCGGTCGCCGACCCGGGTGCGTTCGAGCCGCAGTCCGCGGCCGTCGAGGAAGCGTTCGAGCCCGAGGTTCGACATCACCGTGGCGACGAGGGTGCCGTCGCGCAGCCGGCCCTCGTCGGCCCAGCGGCCGGCGAACAGGGCCATGATCTGGTCGCCGTCCGCCACCGCCCCGGTCTCGTCGAGGATCATCACCCGGTCGGCGTCGCCGTCGAGGCAGATGCCGACGTCGGCGCCGTGGGCGACGATGGTCTCGGCCGCGGTGCGGGTGCTGGTCGACCCGCAGCCCTCGTTGATGTTGAGCCCGTTCGGCGTGGTGCCCACCGGGATCACCTCGGCGCCCAGTTCCCACAGGACCTCGGGGGCGACCCGGTAGGCGGCCCCGTTGGCGCAGTCGATCACCACCTTGAGCCCGTCCAGCCGGACGCCCGCGGGGAGGGTCGACTTGACCCGCTCGACATAGCGGAAGCGGCCGTCGTCGATCCGTTTCGCGCGGCCGATGTTGACCGCCTGCGCCGGGGTCAGGTCGGCGGCGGCCAGCGCCTCGATCTCGGCCTCGGCCTCGTCCGACAGCTTGAACCCGTCGGGGCCGAAGAACTTGATCCCGTTGTCGTGGTGCGGGTTGTGGCTGGCCGAGATCATGATCCCGAGATCGGCCCGCATCGAGGTGGTGAGCAGGCCCACCGCCGGGGTCGGCACCGGCCCGAGCAGAAGCACGTTCATGCCGGTCGAGGTCAGCCCCGCGGTCAGCGCGTTCTCGAACATGTAGCCCGACAGGCGGGTGTCCTTGCCGATCACCACCCGGTGCCCGTTCGACCCGTCGTTGCGGAAATAGCGGCCCGCCGCGGCGCCGATCCTGAGCGCCATCTCGGCGGTCATCGGCCACTGGTTCGCGGTGCCGCGCACCCCGTCGGTTCCGAAAAGCTTGCGCATGTCCTGTCTCGTCCTCGTCCCGCTGTCCGCCTCGTCCGGGGCGGTTATGGCGCCGCTCCTGCACCGTCGAGCGCCGCCCAGAGCGCCAGCGCCTGCCGCGTTTCGGCCACGTCGTGCACCCGCAGGACCTGAACCCCCCGCGCGGCGGCATGAAGCGCCACCGCGACCGACCCGGGCATCCGGTCCCCGGCCGCTTCGGCCCCGCCAAGGGCGCCGATGAACCGTTTGCGAGATGCGCCCACCAATAGCGGCATTCCGAGCCCATGATACAGGGCCGCCGCCCGCAGCAGCATCAAATTGTGTTGCACCGTCTTACCGAAGCCGATGCCGGGATCGAGCAGGATCGCCTCGGGGCGGACCCCGGCGGCCAGCGCCGCATCCGCCCTGTCCGACAGGTGCGCGGCCACCTCGGTCACCACGTCGCCATAGCGCGGGTCGTCCTGCATGGTGCGCGGATCGCCGCGGGCGTGCATCAGGCAGACCGGCACGCCGCGCGCGGCCACCAGCGGCAGCATCGCCGGATCGTAAAGCCCCGCGCTCACGTCGTTGACCATGTCCGCCCCGGCATCGAGCGCCGCCGCCGCCACCTCGGCCTTGCGGGTGTCGACCGAGATCGGGGTCGCGATGCCGGCGTCGCGCAGCGCCCGGATCGCCGGGACCACGCGGGCCACCTCGTCGGCCACGGGGACCGGCTCGGCCCCGGGCCGGGTGCTCTCGCCGCCGATGTCGAGGATGTCCGCCGCCATCGCCCGCGCCCGCGCCACCACCGCCGCCGGGTCCGGCAACTGACCGCCGTCCGAGAAGCTGTCCGGCGTGACGTTCAGGATGCCCATGATCCGCGGCCGGTCGAGACTCAGGCCGCAGAGCGGCGGGCGCGGCGCGGCATAGGCGGCGCGCGTCTCCGGCGACAGGTCGTCGGCGGCCACCTCAGCCAGGTCGGGATGGCGGCGCAGCCGCGCGAAGCGGACCAGCGCGCTGCCCGCCAGCGGCAGCCCCCCGGGGCAGGCCTCCGCCGGTTCGGCCACGGGCCGCAGCGCCGGGATCATCCCATCGCGTCCAGTGCGAGGGCGCGGACCGGAACCGGGCTTTCGGGCAGCGCCGCCGCGCCGATCACCACGAGTTCAGCAGCGCCCATCAGGCCGGCGAACCAGCCCACCAGCGCCAGCGCGTCGCGCGGGCTGGCCGCCGGGCCGTCCACCGCGTCGAGCACGATCTTGGACGGCGCCCAGACCGAGATCTGGCCGTGGCGGATCGCCCAGTCCAGCTCGGTGCGGCTGCCGACCACGACGCAGCGGCGGTCGCGTCCGGCCAGCACCCAGGCGTTCTGCTCGATCGCCAGCAGGTCGATCCGGCGCTGCGCCAGCGGCGCGGCGCTGTGCGGGACCGGTCCGTCGGCGGCCCCCACCGTCAGGATCGCCGGCCGGCCCTCGGCCTCGATCCGGTCGAGGAAGGCGGGGAGACGGTCCGAGGCGATGGCGGCGTTGGACAGGTGCAGGATGCGCGGCTGCGGCGCGGCGCCCATCGGCTGGGCCGGGGCGCGGTCGCCGGTGTTGCTGCGGACGATCTCGACGCCGAGGGCATAGGGCCCGCGGTCGATCTTTTCGATCCGGACGAACACCCGCTCGGCCCGCGGTTCGGCAAGGATCCCCTCGGCCACGCGCTCGGCAAGGGTTTCGAGCAGGTTGAGCCGTTCGCCCGCGAGCGCGGCGTCGATGGCATCGACCACGCGGTCGTAGCTCAGGATGCGGTCCACGTCGTCCGAGGCCGCCCCCGCGCCGGCGCCCGAGACCTCCACCACCACGTTGAAGCGGACCCGCTGCTTGGCGCCGCGCTCGGCCTGGAAGGCGCCGATCTCGACCTCGACGACGTAATCGCTCAGCGAGATGCGGTCGCGCTCGGCCCCTGCCGGGGCGGTGGCGGCGGCGCGTTCGCCGGGATGGGCGAAGGCAAGGTGGATGTCGCGGCTCATGGTCCCCCCAGAGCACGGACGGCGGCGGAATGCCAGTGCCGGGCGCGACGCTCGGCGGGCCGTCCGCGGCAGGGCCGCGTCAGTTCTGCGCGGTGCGGACCGGCTGGCGGTAGAAGTGATGGAAGCCGACGGTGGCGGTGCGCGGAAAGCGCCGGGCCCAGGACGGGTTCACCGCCTTGGTGTGGTAGTGGGTGGCGCCCTCGGTCAGCTCGCGGGGCGCGCCCGAGAGCAGCAGCCGGGCGACCTTGCCCACCCGGGTCCAGGCGCGGGGCTCGGTGATGGTCTCGGCGCGGCCGTCGCAGGTATAGGTGAACTGGCAGGCGTAGAGCCGGCCGGTGCCCTCGTTGACCACGTCGCAGACGGTGTCCGGATAGGCGGCGCTGTCGACCCGGTTCAGGATCACTTCGCCCACCGCGAAGATGCCGCGCACGCTCTCGCCGCGGGCCTCGAAATAGAGCGCCTCGGCGAGGCAGCGCCATTCCGGTCCGCCCTGCGCCGGCGGCTGCGCGGCCAGCCAGTCGCGGTCGTAGACCACGCCGCCCGAGGCCGACACCCGCTGGATGGTCGCGGCCGGGTCCGACGTGATCGCGCCGATCCGGTCGGCGGGAATCCCGCGGACCGCGGCCCGCTCTTGTCCCAGAAGCGATTCGAGCCGGTCGGCGATGGCATCGTTGGCCTGCGCGGCGGGGCTCAGCAGAAGAGAGAAAACACAGGCGACGGCGGCGGTTAGACGGCGGGGCAGCATGACACTTCCAGGCGGTTCGCCGGCAGTCCCGGCGCGGACCGGAGGCCTCTAGCGCATCAACAACGGGAGCGAAACCCTCGCCCCGTCTACAGAAAAACGATTGATGCACGATTGTCACTCACCCGGAAACAGCGCCCTGCACCGTGGGGCTGCTCGCCGCCCGGCCCCTAGATCTCGGCCTCCTGCGCCCCCGCGAGGACCAGCTGTGCGGCAGAAAGCCGCGCCACCGGCACCCGGTAGGGCGAGCACGACACGTAGTCGAAGCCGTTCTCCCGGCAGAACCTGATCGCCGTGCGGGTGCCGCCATGTTCGCCGCACACCGCGAGGGTGACGCCCGGCTGGGCGGCGCGGGCACGGGTCGCGCCGATCCCGATCAGTTCGCCCACCCCGTCCTCGTCCAGGGTGTGGAACGGGTCCTCGGCATAGACGCCCTGCTCGACGTATTGCCGCATGAAGCGCCCGGCATCGTCGCGCGACAGGCCATAGGTCATCTGGGTCAGGTCGTTGGTGCCGAAGGACAGGAAGGCGGAATGCGCGGCGATGTCGCCGGCCCGCAGACAGGCGCGCGGGGTCTCGACCATCACCCCCAGCCGGTAGTCGAAGGGGGCGCCGGTCTCGTTGTGGACCGCCACCGCCACCGCGTCGATCCGGGACCGGACCAGTTCCACCTCGCGCATCGCGCTGACCAGCGGGATCATGATCTCGGGCACCACGGTGATGCCGCGGGTGGCGACCTGGGCGGCGGCCTCGAAGATCGCGCGGGCCTGCATCTCGTAGATCTCGGGCACCGTCACGCCGAGGCGGACGCCGCGCATCCCCAGCATCGGGTTGTATTCCTCCAGCGCCTCGACCCGGGCCTGAACGTCGGCCAGCGGCAGGTTCAGACCGGCGGCCAGATCGCGCATCCCGGACTTGTCGGCGGGCAGGAACTCGTGCAGCGGCGGATCGAACAGCCGGATGCAGACCGGGTGGCCGGCCATGATCTCGAACAGCTCGGCGAAATCGGCAAGCTGCATCGGCAACAGCCGGTCGAGCACCGCCCGGCGGTCCTCGGCGGTGTCGGCGAAGATCATCTCGCGCATCACTTCGAGCCGGTCGCGGTCGAAGAACATGTGCTCGGTCCGGCACAGCCCGATCCCCTCGGCGTCGAAGCGGCGGGCCACCTTGGCGTCCTCGGGGGTGTCGGCATTGGCGCGCACGCCGATGTCGCGGATCTCGTCGGCCCAGCCCAGCAGGGTCTGGAACGCGTCGTCGAGCCCGGCATCGAGCAGCTTCGGCGCGCCGGCGAGGACCTCGCCGCTGCTGCCGTCCACGGTGATGATCTCGCCGCTCTGGAACTCGCGGCCGCCCGGCGCGATCAGGACCTTGCGGCGGCGGTCGATCGCCAGGTCCGAGGCGCCCACGACGCAGGGTTTGCCGAGGCCCCGGCCGATCACCGCGGCGTGGCTGGTGACGCCGCCGCGCATGGTCAGCACGGCGACGGCGGCATGCATCCCGCGGATGTCGTCGGGCGAGGTTTCGCGGCGCACCAGGATGCAGGGCTCGTCCCGCGCGGCGCCGGCCTGCGCCTCGGCGGAGGTGAACACGATCCGGCCGCTGGCCGCGCCGGGGCTGGCGGCGATCCCGCTGACCACGCGGTCGCGCGTCGCCGCCGGATCGACCTGCCGGTGCAGCAGGGTGTTGAGCGTCGCCGGATCGACCCGCATCACCGCCTCGGCCGGGGTGATGATGCCGTCCTCCGCCAGCGCCACCGCGACGCGGACCTGCGCCCTGGGCGAGCGCGGCACGCGGACCGCGTCCAGCACCTTGACCGCGCCTTCCTCGATCACGAACTCGATCTGCATCTCCTCGCGCAGCCGGGTGCGGCACAGGTCGCCGAAGCGCAGCAGGTCGGCAAAGAGATCGGGCCTGCGGTCCTCCAGCGAGGGGCCGCGCGGGTCGCGGGTGAGGTAGATCGCGCCGGATCCGGTCAGCGCCTCGCGGCCCTGCGACTGGCTCAGGTAGCGGCCGGTGATCTGCGCCGCGCCGGTCTCGGGGTTGATGAACTGGATCACGCCCGAGCCGCACTTGCCCGGGCCGATGCCCAGCGCCATCGCCTGCACGACAAGGCCCAGACCGGCATCGGGCGGCGCCCCCTTGGCCTGCCGCAGCAGCCGGGCGGTGGTGCCGTCCCAGGCCCAGGCCATGGAGCGGAGCACCTCCTCGAGCTGGCGGCGCGGATCCTGCGGGAAGGGCTCGTCGGTCTCGTCCTCGTAGGCCTGCAGGGCCAGCGCGAGGGCCTCGTGATCGGCCCGGTCCGGGTCGAAGTCGAACACCTCCATGTCGAGCCGGGCGACCTGCACCGCGTAGGACTGCACGAAACGCAGGTAGAGCCGGGTCGCCGCCGCCTCGCCCATCGTGCCGCACATCCGGTCGTGCATCGCGTCGCACATGCCGATGTTGAGCACCGCGCCGGGGCCGCCCCAGTCGGGATCCTGGCTCGACGGGCGCACCGACAACAGCGACCCGGCGCCGATATGCTCGTCGATGGCGGTCAGCCGGGGCATCTGCCCGGCGGCGATCTTCTTCACCGCGTCGAAGGACAGCGCCACCGTGGGCGGGATCGGCAGGTCGAGCCGCAGCAGGCGCTGCAGACACTTCGCCCGCCCGCCATGCACATCGGCGCGGAGCGGGGCCTCGACGGTGATCGGGATCACGTCCGGGTCGGGACGAAGCTCTTTCTGCACTGCGGCATCCTTTCCCCCGCACTCTAGCGCCGGGGCGTCACACCGCAAGGGGGAAGCTCAGCCCTCCAGCCGGGTGAGGTCCGCGACCAACAGGCAGGTGCTGCGGATCCGGCTCAGCAGGTTGAGCCGGTTGCGGCGCAGCACGGCGTTGTCGGCGTTGATCTGGACCGCTTCGAAGAAGGCGTCGATCGGCGCGCGCAGGCCCGCCATCGCGGTCATCGCGGCGGCGAAATCCTCGGCCTGCATCGCCGGTCCGATCGCCGCCTCGGCGGTGTCCAGCGCGGCGAACAGGGCCTTCTCCTCGGCCGCCTCGGCGAATTTCGCGTCGGCGCCGAAGGAATACTCGACCCCGTCCTTCTCCTCGGCCTGGGTAAGGATGTTGTTGGCCCGCCGGAAGCCCTGGATCAGGTTCTCGCCGTCGTCGGTCCCGAGAAAGCCCTGCAACGCCTCGGCCCGCTTGACCAGCAGGGTCAGGTCGTCGTTGCCCGGCATGGCGAGGCAGGCGTCGATCACGTCGTGGCGGATGCCCTCGTCGCGGAGGTGGACCTTGAGGCGGTCGTGGAGGAAGGCGAGGAGGTCGTTGCTGTCTGCATACGCCTCGCCCGTTGCGTTCGATCGCGGACCGGCGACCTCGTTTGCGGCCGTGATGGCGGAACCAAGCAGCAGCCGAATGTCGTTGTCCTGAACGATCCGGATCACCCCGAGCGCCGCCCGCCGCAGGGCGAAGGGGTCCTTCGACCCGGTGGGCTTCTCGTCGATGGCCCAGAAGCCGGTCAGCATGTCGAGCTTGTCAGCCAGCGCCACGGCCACGCTGACCGGGGCGGTCGGCACCGCGTCGGAGGGGCCAAGGGGGGCGTATTGATCCTCGCAGGACGCTGCCACGTCCTCGGGCAGGCCCGCGGCGGCACTGTAGAAGCGGCCCATAACCCCCTGCAATTCCGGGAATTCGTAGACCATCTCCGAGGCGAGGTCGGCCTTCGCCACCCGCGCCGCCTGTTCGGCCCGGTCCGGGTCCGCGCCCACCGCCGGGGCGATCTCGCGGGCCAGCGCGGCGATCCGCTCGATGCGGTCGCGCTGGGTGCCCAGCTTGCCGTGGAAGGTGACGTTGCCCAGCACGTCGAGCCAGTCGGCCATCCCCGCCTTCGCCACCCGCAGGTCGTTTTCCCAGAAGAACTTCGCATCCGACAGCCGCGCCGACAGCACCTTGCGGTTGCCGGCGAGGATTGTCGCGCCGCCGTCCGGCGCGGCGATGTTGGCCACGGTGACGAAGCCCTCGATCCGGCCGGTGGCCGGGTTGCGCAGCGACAGGAACTTCTGGTGCTCCTTCATCGAGGTGCGCAGCACGTCCGGCGGCAGGTCGAGAAATTCGGGCGCGATCTCGCCCAGCAGCACCACCGGCCACTCCACCAGCCCCGCGATCTCGGCCAGCAGGCCCTCGTCGGGCACCACCTCGAGCCCCCTGGCAAAGGCCATCTGCGCCGCCTCGTTGCGGATCGCCTCGCGCCGTTCCTCGGGGCGCAAGAGCACCGAGGCGCGCTTCAGCTTCGCCTCGTAATCCTCGAAGGAGACGACGGAAAACGCCTGCGGCGCGTGGAACCGGTGGCCGCGGGTCCGGTCCCCGGCCACGATCCCGTCGACCTCCAGCGGGACCACCGCCGCGCCGGCCTCGTCGGTCAGCAGGCAGAGGATGGATTGCAGAGGCCGCACCCAGCGCAGGCTGCCCGTTCCCCAGCGCATCGATTTCGGCCAGGGGAAGCCGCGGATCGCCGCCTCCAGCACCTCGGCCACGATGTCGGCGGCGGGACGGCCGGGCCGGTCGATGACCGCGAACCACGCCTCGCCCTTGCCGGTGTCGCGGGCCTCCAGCGCGTCGCGCGCGACCCCGGCGGAGCGGCAGAAGCCCTCGACCGCCGCGTCCGGCGCGCCGACCGTCGGACCCTTGCGTTCCTCGCGCTGGGCCGGGCTTTCGGCCAGCAGCCCCTCGACCGACAGGGTCAGGCGGCGCGGCGTGGCGAAGGCCCCCGCGGAGCCGTAGGTCAGCCCGGCCTCGACGAGCCCGTCGGTGACGAGCCGCTTGAGGTCCTCGGCGGCGCGGGCCTGCATCCGGGCGGGAATTTCCTCGGACAGGAGTTCGATCAGCAGGTCGGGCATGTCAGTTGGCGCTTTCCGGTGCGGGCGGGCAGCCCTCGGGGGCGGGATTGCCGTCGAAGACGACCTCGCCGCAGGCATTGATCTGGTGCCAGGCAAAGGCCCGGCCGTCCGGCATCACCGCGACCACGCGGTCGATGCCGTAGTCGATGTTCTCGGTGCCGAGAAAGGCGATCGCCTCGCCGGCCTGCAGCGCGGCGCCGATCGCGGCGGCGTCGAAGCAGTCGAACCAGCCCGGCGCGACGAGCGGCTCGGGCCGGTCGTAGATCACGTAGGTCTCGGTCAGCATGGCCTGCGAATTGACCAGGTCGAAGCAGGCCCGGTAGCGGATCGGGGAGGAGTCCGCGTCGATCCCGTTGAAGTTTTCGAACGCCACGGGCTCGGGAAGCCCGGTTGACAGCGAGGTCAGTTGCACTTCCTCGATGTCGGCCCCCGAGACCTCGTCATAGTAGGCGTAGACCTGCAGCCAGTACATGGACACGCCCGCCACCGCCGCCGTCACCAGGATCGCCATGATCGCAATCCGCCCGTTCATGCCGCCGCGGCGGCCCCGCCCGCCTCGGTCTGCACGAAGGCGTCGGCGCAAAGCTTGGCCAGCGCCCGGACCCGGCCGATATAGGCCTGCCGCTCGGTCGGCGAGATCACCCCGCGGGCGTCGAGCAGGTTGAACAGGTGGCTGGCCTTGATGCACTGGTCGTAGGCCGGCAGCGCCATCACGATCCGCCGCCCGGTCTTGGGGTCGTCGTGGGGCCGGGCGAGGATCGCGGCGCATTCCGCCTCGGCCTCCTCGAACTGCTTCATCAGCACCTCGGTATTGGCCACGTCGAAGTTCCACCGGGCATACTGCGCCTCGGCCTCGCGGAACACGTCGCCGTAGGTCAGCGGGATCGGCGCGGCGGGGTCGTTGAACGGCATGTCCATGACGTGATCGACCCCGAGGACATACATCGCCAGCCGTTCCAGCCCGTAGGTCAGCTCGCCCGAAACCGGGTGGCAGTCGTGGCCGCCAACCTGCTGGAAATAGGTGAACTGCGACACTTCCATGCCGTCGCACCAGACCTCCCAGCCAAGCCCCCAGGCGCCCAGCGTCGGGCTTTCCCAGTCGTCCTCGACGAAGCGGATGTCGTGCAGGCCCATGTCGATCCCGATCGCCTGCAGCGAGCCGAGGTAGAGCTCCTGCAGGTCCGGCGGCGAGGGTTTGATGAGGACCTGGTACTGGTAGTAGTGCTGCAGCCGGTTCGGGCTGTCGCCGTAGCGCCCGTCGGTGGGCCGGCGCGAGGGCTGCACGTAGGCCGCCGCCCAGGGCGTCGCGCCCAGCGCCCGCAGCGTGGTGGCCGGGTGGAAGGTGCCGGCGCCGACCTCCATGTCGTAGGGCTGCAACACCGCGCAACCCTGCCCGGCCCAGTAGGTCTGGAGCCTGAGGACGATCTCCTGAAAACTGCGCGGCGTGTCGGCCATGTGGCCCCCCTGGCAACGGTTCGCGGTTCAATATGGGCCGCGGCCGGGCGGGTCAATCGGAGCGGCGCTTTTTCGGCTGACGCGCCGGGCCATTCTGCTAGGGTCCCGGCCGAGAGCGAACGGACAGGATGACATGACCGCAATGCGTGCTTTCTTGCCTTTGGGCCTCGTGGTGCTGGGGCTGTGGATGCTGACCGCCGGCACCGCCCGCGCCCAGTCCGGCGATGCCTTCTACGTCCAGGTCGAGGCGCAGCGGACCCTGAGCGGCGCCACCGACCGGGCCCGCGCCTATGCCGCGCAGCTGCCGGACGTGACCGGGCACTTCCTCGGGACCGGCTGGTACGGCATCGCCCTCGGTCCCTATTCCGAGGCGGACGCGAACCGGCTGCTGCGCCAGCTGCGGGGCGCGGGCCTGATCCCGGCCGACAGCTACATCGTGTCCGGCGACCGGCTGCAACAGCAGTTCTGGCCGATCGGCACCGGCGCGGCGACCGCGCCGCAGCCGCTGCCCGAGGCGATCGTCACCGCGCCCGAGACCGCAGCCCCCGACACGGCGGCCCCCGAGACCGCCGCGCCCGAGACCGCAGCCGTCCCGGAGCCGGCGCCGGCCCCCGAGCCGCCGGTCCGGACCCCCGACGAGACCCCGCGCGAGGCCCGCGCCTCGGAAGCGCTGCTCGACAGCGACGCGCGCGCCGACCTGCAGGTCGCGCTGCAATGGGCCGGGGTCTATTCCGGCGCCATCGACGCCGCCTTCGGCCGCGGCACCCGGACGGCGATGGCCGCCTGGCAGGAGGCGAACGGGCACGAACCGACCGGCGTGCTGACCACCGGCCAGCGGGCGGAACTGCTCGCCGCCTACAATTCCGTCCTCGACGGCATGGACCTGCGGCTGGTCCGCGACGACAAGGCCGGCATCGCCCTGCCGATCCCGACCGGTGCGGTGCGGCTGAGCGGCTACGAGCCCCCCTTCGCCCGCTACGACGCGGTGTCGGACGACCTGCCGGCGCAGGTGCTGCTGATCTCGCAGCCCGGCACCGAGACCCGGCTGGCCGGCTTCTACGAGATTCTCCAGACCCTCGAGATCATCCCGACCGAGGGCCCGCGCGAGCGCAGCCGCACCGGCTTCACCATCGAGGGCCGCGACGCGGTCCGGCACAGCTGGGCCGAGGCGACGCTGCAGGACGGCGCGATCAAGGGTTTCGTGCTGGTCTGGCCCGCCGGCGACGACGAGCGCCGCAGCCGGATCCTGTCCGAGATGCGCGACGGCTTCGCGCGGATCGACGGGCTGCTCGATCCGGCGCTGGCGCCGCCGGGCGAGGACCAGGCCATCGACCTGTTGTCGGGCCTCGAAATCCGCCGCCCGCAGCGCAGCCGCTCCGGCGTCTACATCGACGGCGACGGGACCGTGCTCACCGCCGCCGAGGCGGTCGCGGGCTGCGGCCGGATCACCATCGACGAGGTGCACGAGGCGACGGTGGCGCATCTCGACGCGGCGCTGGGGCTCGCGGTGCTGCGCCCGGTCACCCCGCTCGCCCCCCTCGCGGTGGCCGAGTTCCAGACCACCGTGCCCCGGCTGCAGGCCGAGGTGGCGGTGGCGGGCTTTCCCTATGGCGGCATCCTGTCGGCGCCGACGCTGACCTTCGGGCGGCTGGCCGACATTCGCGGGCTGCAGGGCGAGGAGGAGGTCAAGCGCCTCGATCTCGCGGCGCAGGACGGCGACGTCGGCGGGCCGCTGTTCGACGCCGGCGGCGCGGTGCTCGGCATCCTCGCGCCGCGGCCGGGGGGCGACGGGCAGGTGCTGCCGCCGGAGGTGGCGCTGGCGGTGGATTCGGACGCGATCATCGGGTCGCTGGCGGGCGCGGGGATCGGCCTGCGGACCACCTCCGACATCGGCTTTCTCGCGCCCGAGACGCTGACCCTGCGGGCCGCCGACATGACGGTGCTGGTGGGCTGCTGGTGACCGGCGGGCGGCGCGCCGTCAGGCCCGCCAGAACTGCCAGGTCACGACGGTCAGCACCGCCATGATCTCGAGCCGGCCGATCAGCATGGCGAAGCTCAGGATCCATTTCGCGGTGTCGTTGAGACCGGCGTAGTTGCCGGCGGGCCCGATCTCGGGCCCCAGCCCGGGGCCGATGTTGGCCAGCGCCGCGGCCGCGCCCGAGACCGAGGTGGTGAAGTCGAGCCCGGTCATCCCGAGTGACACCGACAGGATCCCCAGCGACACGATGAAGGCGCCGAAGAAGGCCATCACCGAGTTCAGCACGTCGTCGCCCACGGTGCGCCCGTCGTAGCGGGTGGTGAACATCCCGTGGGGCGAATGCAGCCGCCGGATCTGCACCTTGATGGCGGCGAACAGCAGCTGGTAGCGGAAGATCTTGATCGAGCAGGCCGTCGACCCGGCGCAGCCGCCGATCAGGCCGACGAAGAAGAACAGGGCCACCGCGAAGGCGCCCCAGCCCATGTAGTCGAGGCTGGCATAGCCGGTCCCGGTCAGGATCGAGGTGACGTTGAACAAGGCGTGGCGGAAACTGTCCTCGGTCGCCGCGCCGTCGGCGTGCCACAGCCACAGCGTCATCACCAGAACCAGCACTGCGAGGGTCGCGAAGAACACCCGGATCTGGCTGTCCCGCCACAGCGGCCGGGCGGTACCGGCCAGAAGCTGGACATACCGGACGAACGGCAGAGCCGCCAGCGCCATGAACACCACGGCGACGTAATGGACGCCGGGTCCGAAGGCGCCGAAGGAGGCGTCGTAATTGGCGTAGCCGCCGGTGGCCACCGTGGTCATCGCGTGGATCATCGCATCGAAGGCGTCCATTCCGGCAGCGCCGTAGGCCAGCGCGCAGGCCATGGTCAGGCCCACGTAGATGACCGAGATGCGGCTCGATATCTCGGTCGCGCGGGGCAGGATCTTGCCCATCGTGTCGAAGCCCTCCGAGCGGAAGATCTGCATTCCGCCGACCCGCAGTTCGGGCAGGAACACCATCGCCACCACGATGATCCCGATCCCGCCCAGCCATTGCAGGATGCCGCGCCAGAGCCTGAGACCCTCGGGCAGAGCCTCGATCCCGGTGACCACCGTGGCCCCCGTCGTCGTCAGCCCCGACATCGCCTCGAAGAAGGCGTCGGTGAAGTTGAGGCCGGCGGCGCCGAGCATGAACGGCAGCGCGCCGAACAGCGGCAGCGCGAGCCAGACGGTGGTGGTGACGAGGAAGGTCTGCCGGATCGACAGCCCCTCGCCGACGCCGTTCGACGAGGCCAGCGCGATCAGCCCGCCGGCCAGCACGGTCAGGAAGGCGCTTTCGAGGAACACCGGCCAATGGCCGTTGCCGGCGGCCAGGTCGGCGCCGAGCGGGGCCAGCATGGTCAGCCCGAGCGTTCCGACGAGAAGGCCGATGACGTATCCGACGGGACGCAGATCGAACATGGCGGAACGGTTGTCGCGCGGCGGCCCGGCTGTCAAGCTTGACCGGGGTGAGGGTTTGTTTACCACCCTGCCCCATTGTGCCGGCTGACCGGGACCGGCCGCGCCCGGCCGCGCCCGAACCGTCACAGCATGTTCAAGGATGTGCCCCGTTCCTGCCCGATTGTGTCCGTTACTGAAACAATAACTCTGAGCTGACCCGCCCCTGCCGTGACCGACGATCCGCGCCCCGCCCATCCCTACGCCGACCTGCCCGACCGGGCGTTCTGGCGCCGCGGGGTCGTGGACGACGGCGGCGCGGGGCTGGCCGATCTGCACCGGCCGAAATGGCCGCTCGCCCCCGGCACCGCCGTCGCCACCGCCGGAAGCTGTTTTGCCCAGCATATCGGCCGCTGGCTGGCCCGCGCCGGGCTGCGGGTGCTGGACGCCGAACCGGCGCCGCCGCTGATGCCGGACGCGGTGGCCCACCGCTTCGGCTACCGGCTGTTCTCGGGGCGCTACGGCAACATCTACACCGCCCGGCAGATGCGCCAGTTGCTCGAGGAGATCGCCGGCGGCGCGGTCCGTCCCGGCATCGCCTGGCCCGCCGCCGGGGGCCGCTACGTCGATGCGCTGCGCCCGACGGTGGAGCCGGACGGGCTCGACACCGCCGACGAGGTGGTGCTGCACCGCGATTACCACCTTGAAAAGACGGCGCAGATGCTGCGCGGGACCGACCTGTTCATCTTCACCCTCGGGCTGACGGAGGCCTGGGAGGACGCCGCGACCGGCACCGTGTTCCCGGTCTGCCCCGGCGTCGCGGCGGGCCGGTTCGACCCCGACCGGCACCGGCTGCGCCGGTTCCGCTACGGCGAGGTGACCGAGGACCTGCACGCCATCCTGCGGCTGCTGCGCCGGTTCAACCCGGACATGCGGCTATTGCTCACGGTCTCGCCGGTGCCTTTGACCGCGACGGCCGGGCCAGATCACGTGCTGACCGCCACGACCGGGGCGAAGGCGGCGCTGCGGGCCGCGGCGGGCGACCTCGCCGCCGACGAGGCGGCGGTGGACTACTTCCCGTCCTTCGAACTCGTGACCTCGCACGCCACCGGCGGGCCGTGGTTCACCGACAACCTGCGGACGGTCTCGGCCGAAGGGGTGGAGATGGTGATGGGCCGGTTCCTCGCCGCGCACGGGCTCTCGGCCACGGATGCGGCATCTGCCGCGGCACCGGACGCGGGGCCCGCCGGTGCGCTGACCGACGCCGCGCCCGGCGACGACGAGGTCGACGGGCTGGTCTGCGACGAGATGCTGCTTCAGGGGGCGGCCCGATGACCGCCCGCGTCCTGATGATCGGCAATTCCCATATCCGGGCGCTGCGCGACGCGCTGGCCGAGGATCCCGGCCGCTGGGACGGGCTGACGGTGGACACCTTCGGCTTCCGCGGCGCCGCGATGCCCGGCATCGAGGTCTCGAACGGCCGGCTGCGGGCGGTGGGGGACTTCGCCCGGCAGCAGTTCGAGGGCCTGAACGAGGGCCGGACCGACTGCGCGATCACCGGCTACGACGCGCTTGTCGTGGTCGGCTTCGATTTCAAGCCGCTGGACGCCGTGGCCCTGGCGCGGGCGGCGGTCTGGCCGGGCCTGCCGTCGCTGGCCGAGGTCGAGGACCTCGCCACGATGCGGCAGACGCTGATCTCGGCCCCGGCGGCGCGGGCGGCGCTCGACGGCAGCCTCGAGACCTGCGACGCGGCCCGGCTGGTCCGCGCCCTGCGCGCCGAGGTGGACTGCTCGATCTTCCTGATCGCCTGTCCGCGGCTGAGCCAGCGGGCGAAGTGGACCGACGTGCCGCGGTTCTTCGGCCACGGCCGGGCGATCCGGACCGGCGACGCGCCGGTGCTGGACAAGCTGTGGGACCGGTCCGCGCGGGACGTGTGCCAGCGCATCGGCGCGCGCTTCCTGCCGCAGCACCCCGAAACCGTGTTCAACCACGTGCTGACCCGGCAGGATTTCATGGTCGATGCCGAGGTCACGCTGCCCACCGCGCAGGGGCCGCGGCGGGTGCCCGACATGACCCACGCCAACGCCGCCTACGGCGCGCTGATGCTGGACCGGCTGGCCGTGAAGATGGCCGCGGAGCCGGGGGTCGGCGCCGGCTGACAGGGGGCCAGCCGGCGGCGCAGGGGCGATCGTTCCGGATCAGCCGACGTGGTAGAGGCTGTCGAACAGCCGCGGATCGAGGCTTTCGCTGGCGAAGGTCGGCCCCTCGGTCAGGATGCTCACCGCGTCGTGCGAATGCAGGCTTTCCTGGTGGCTGGCCACCACCCGGAAATCGCCCACCCGCGGGTCCTTCTGCAACTCGGCGCAAAACAGGCGCGCGGCATCTTCCACGAAGATCGGATTCGCGGCGTTCAGTTCCGCGAAGGCCTGCTCGTCCTCGCGCTTGACCATCACCTGGGTCTCGGTGGGGACCGCGGCGCGGGCCATGCCGATCAGGTCCTCGAACCACAGGCAGCGCGCCTTCGGATCGACCTCGACCGACAGCCGCGCCACCGACCGCTGCGAATGCGGGGTGGCGAGCTGGCCGCGGGTCGCGCGGGCATGTTCGCTGAGTTCCAGCGAGCAGGGGCAGGTCGAGGAATAGACGTAGTCGAGGTGGATCATCTTCTTGCGGACCCCGGCCCGCTCCACCAGTTCCAGCGCGATGTTGTAATACTGGTAGCCGCTCAGCCCCGAGCGCAGGCTGTCGATCCGCATCGGGAACGAGAACCGCATCTGGATCCGGGCGTCGAAGCTGTCGAGGTCGGTCTTGTAGGCGTCGAGCGCCCGCTCGATCACCTCGAAGCTGAAGGTCTCCTCGGCGAACTTGTAGAAGCTGCGCATGATCCGCGACATGTTGATGCCCTTCTTGTCGGCATCGAGGCTGACCGAGCCGGTGACCGAGGTCTCCAGCGTCAGGTCGGCGCCGTCGCGGGTGTGGAACCGGATCGGCAGGCGGAAATTGGAGATCCCAACATGCTGGATCCGCTGCCGCGCGCCCTTGATGAGCGATTGCGGCCCGTTCTGCAGGTCGGGCAGCGTCGCCCGGTAGCGGGCGTCGGCCCGGAAATCCTGCGGGTAGGAGCGGGACAGGTCGGGATAGGTCGACACCCGGGCCCCGGGCAGCAGGCGCGCCACGGCGGGATCGAGGTCGGCGACCTCCTCGGCGCTCACGTCGCCGGCCCAGCGGCGCAGCAGCGCCAGCGCCTCTTCGGCTTCGGTGCGGCTGGGTTCGCGGGCAAGGTTCTTGGGATGGATGTTCACGGCAATTTCCCCCTCTCAGGTGCGGGCCGATACGTCATAGGGCGACAGTACGAACCGTCTGTTAACACAGTCCCGTTGTCTACGCCCCGGAAACGGAACCGGATCAAAGACCGGATAGGGCCGCCGTCAGGTCCCGCGCGAGGTCGTCGGGGTCCTCCAGCCCGACGCTCAGGCGCAGAAGGCCCGGGGTTATCCCCAGAATCGCCTTCTGGTCCTCGGGCAATCTCTGATGCGTCGTCGTCGCCGGATGGGTGGCGATGGACTTCGCATCGCCCAGGTTGTTGGAAATGGTGACGATCTCCAGCCGGTTCAACACCGCGAAGGCCGCCGCCTTGCTGCCGCAGTCGAAGGACAGCACCGTGCCGCCGCTGCCGGTCTGCGCCATCGCGAGGCCGTGCTGCGGGTGGCTCGCCAGCCCCGGATAGAGCACCGGAAGCCCCCGGTCCTCCAGCATCGCGGCCAGGTGCAGCGCGGTCTCGGCCTGCGCCCGGACCCGCAACTCCATCGTCTCCAGCCCCTTGAGCAGCAGCCAGGCGGTGAACGGCGACATCGAGCCGCCGGTGTGCTTCATGTAAGGCTCGATGGTGCCGCGAATGTGATCGCGCGGCCCGAGGACGACCCCGCCCAGCGCCCGGCCCTGCCCGTCGATATGCTTGGTCGCCGAGTAGACCACCACGTCGGCGCCCTGCTCCGCGGCGCGGGAAAACACCGGCGTCGCGAACACGTTGTCGACGATCACCATCGCCCCGGCGGCGCGGGCGATGGCCGACACCGCGGCGATGTCGATCACTTCCAGCGTCGGGTTGGACACGCTTTCGAAGAACACCGCCTTCGTGCCCGGCGTGACCGCCGCCCGCCAGGCGTCGAGGTCCGTGCCGTCGACGAAGACCACCTCGACCCCGTAGCGCCGCAGCACCTCGTCCAGCACGTAGTGACACGACCCGAACAGCGCCCGCGACGACACCACCCGGTCGCCGGCCCGCAGCATTGCGGTCAGCGCGCCGGATACCGCCGCCATACCCGAGGCGGTGGCGAAGCCGTCCTCGGTCCCTTCCAGCGCGGCGATCCGGTCCTCGAACATCCGCACCGTGGGGTTGCCGTAGCGGGCGTAGATGAACTCGTCCTCGGCGGCGGCCTCGAACCTGGCCTCGGCCTGCTCGGCGCTGTCGTAGACGAAGCCCTGGGTGAGGAAGATCGCCTCGCTCACCTCGCCGTATTGCGACCGGCGGATGCCGCCGTGCACCGCCCGGGTGCGCTTGTTCCACGTCATGCCGGCCCCTTTCGCCAACAAAAAGCCCCGACACCGGGAAGGGTATCGGGGCGCGGGCCCTCAACCTCTTTAGCGGGATGTTTAACGTGGCCCGCAATCCGGTGCACAAATCGCCACGGGGAGGGGCATACGCCCCGCCGCCGGTCCGGTCAAGCGCCGGCATCGCCGCATCCGGACCTTGCCCCCGCCGCGCGCCGCGCCATTCTGACCGGAGGGCGGCGCCGGAAGGGCGCGTGCGCAAGGGAGCCGCGGATGACCATCGACCTGTATTTCTGGCCCACCCCCAACGGCTGGAAGGCCACCATCGCGCTCGAGGAAATGGGCCTGCCCTATCGGGTCCACCTCGTGAACATCGGCGCCGGAGAGCAGTTCGACCCGGACTTCCTCGCCATCTCGCCGAACAACAAGATGCCCGCCATCGTCGATCCGGATGGTCCCGGCGGCGGGCCGGTCCCGGTGTTCGAGAGCGGCGCGATCCTGCTCTACCTCGCGCGCAAGACCGGCCGGTTCATGGGCAAGACCGAGCGGGACCGCATCGCCGTCGAGGAATGGCTGATGTGGCAGATGGGCGGGCTGGGCCCGATGGCCGGGCAGGCGCACCATTTCCTGAAATACGCCCCCAATATGGACCCGCCGCAGGACCTGCCCTACGCCAAGGACCGCTACCGGACCGAGGTGGCGCGGCTCTACGGCGTGCTCGACCGGCGGCTGGCGGCGCACCGCTACGTCGCCGGGGACTTCTACTCGATCGCCGACATGGCGATCTGGGGCTGGGCCTCGCTGTGGGAGGGCCAGCAGCAGACGCTCGAGGACAAGCCGCATTTCGCCCGCTGGCTCGACGAGGTCGGGGCGCGGCCCGCTGTCCGCCGCGGACGGGCGGTCCATGCCGACCTGCGCGGCGAGATGCACAAGGACCGGGGCAGCCACGCCGCCCTGTTCGGCGGCGGGTCGGCGGCGGGCCGGACCTAGGCGGCGCGGGCGAAGCCCTGCAGCCGCTCGACCATCGCCCGGAGCCCGTTCGAGCGCTGCGAGGACAGGTGCGCGTCCAGTCCCAGCCGGGCCAGTTCGGCGCGGGCGTCGACGGTGGCGGCCTCGGCCACCGGCAACCCGTCGAACAGGGTGCGCAGCACCGCGATCAGGCCGCGCACGATCATCGCGTCGCTGTCGCCGTCGAAGCGCAGGCGGCCCGCCTCGTCGACCCGCGGCACCAGCCAGACCTGGCTGGCGCAGCCCTCCACCTTCGTCGCCGGCACCTTCAGCGCCGGATCGAGCGGCTCCATCGCCTTGCCGAGCTCGATGACATGGCGGTAGCGGTCCTCCCAATCGTCGAGAAACTCGAAGGTGTCGGCGAGGTCCTCGAAGGCGTCCTGGGCCATCCCGGCGGTCCCGTGGCTGCTGCGGTTGCATCCTGTCACTTAGGCGGCGGCGGCGGGCGCGTCCAGACGCGGCCTTCCCCTGCCCGGCCCACTGCGCTAGCAACGGGACAGTCGACCCAGACGAAAGGCGTTGCCGATGCGTGCCCTGCCCGTCCTGCTGATCGCCGCGCTGTCGGTTTCGGGCTGCGCCCGGCTGGCGGAAAGCCGGTTCAACCCGGTCAACTGGTTCGCCGGTTCGACCACGGACCCGGACGCGCCGCTGCGGCCGCTGGTCCCCGCGGGCGGCGGCACGCTGGTCGTCGACGGGCGGCAGCCGGTGGCGGAGGTGCTGTCGGTCGGTCTCGACCGGACCGCGGACGGAGCGATCCTGCGCGCCACCGGGCTCGCCGCGACCCAGGGCTGGTTCAACGCCCAGCTGGTGCTGGTCTCGATCGAGGGCGGGACCGCGACCTACGCCTTCCGGGCCGAGCCGCCGCGCGGCTTCGAGCCCGAGGGCAGCGCCACCAGCCGGCGGATCACCGCGGCGGCGGATCTCGACCTCGCCGATCTCGCCGGGATCCGCAGCTTCCGGGTCACCGGCGCGGCCAACAGCCGGTCGGTCGGCCGCTAGGCTCGGTTCACTGGAAACCGCTCTTGCGCCGGTAGGCGTCGACCCGGCCGCTGTCGAAGGCGTCGAAGATCGAATCCCGCTCGCGCCGCCAGTAGGTCAGCATCAGGTGCGCGCCGAACAGGTTCGCGAACCACAGCAGCGCGAAGACCGGTTTCGACGACAGCGTCACCGCCAGGGTGAAGGGTCCGAACATCGTGCCGTAGAGCGGCAGCATCAGGGTGCCGCCGATCAGCGAGCCGACGAAGCTGACCCAGACCGAGGCCGCCACCGCGTTGACCAGCCCGGCCCAGCCCGGATGGCCGAAGCGGTTGCCGGCGATGTAGAGCCCGCACATCGAGCCGATGGCCCCGGCGAAGATCATCCAGATGTCGTAGGCCGCGAACCGTTGCTGAAGCACCGCGCCCTGGCTGAGATGCATCGCCACCAGCAGGCCGATCCCGGCGCCGAACAGTCCCACGCAGGCATAGGCGGCGGCGCGGCTGCGCTCGCCCCGGGTCTCGAACAACTCTTCGGCGGCTCGTCTCGCTCGACGCATTCGGGTCCCGTTCCTCTTCTTTCGCGGCCCTCCGGATATGGCCAGAGAACCGGGCCGAAATGGGGCACCGGGGGGGCGAATGGACCCGATTGATTAACAGTCTGTTGACGGCCCCGCCGGCTCAGGCGGCCCGGAACACCAGGCTTACCCCGTTGAGGCAGTGGCGTTTTCCGGTCGGCGCGGGCCCGTCGTTGAAGATGTGCCCGAGGTGGCTTCCGCAGCGGTCGCAGTGGCACTCGGTCCGCGCGATCAGCAGCCTCCGGTCGATCCGGGTCTCGATGGCGTCGGGCAGCACGTCCCAGAACGACGGCCAGCCGGTGCCGCTGTCATACTTGTGCTCGGAGGAGTAGAGCGCCTGGTCGCAGCCCCGGCAATGATAGAGGCCGGGGGCGAAATTCTTGTCCAGCGGCGAGGAGAAGGCGCGCTCGGTCCCCTCCTCGCGCATCACCCGGTATTCGAGCGGGCTCAGCATGGCGCGCCATTCGGCCTCGGTGCGGGTGACCTCGAAGGCGCCCTCGGCGGCGCGCAGGGCGCGCGGCGCCACCGCGGCGGCGGCTAGCGGGGCGGCGAGAAGGGCGAGGGTGAAGTGTCGGCGGTGCATGGTCGGGGCCTTTCGTTGGCGTCGGGCGACGGGGTGTCGGCGCACCCTAGCAGAGGACGCCGCGCCGGAGGGGACAGGACCGGCGCGGCGCACGTGGATGTGACCGGGCGAGAGCGGGGACTGGCAGCAGGACGATCGTTACATCTGCCCCCGCCCGGCCGCACCGGTCACGGCTGCTGGGGGAGCAGCACGCGATCGATGACGTGGATCACGCCGTTCGACTGGTCGACGTCGGCGATGGTGACGGTGGCGGTGCGGCCGTTCTCGTCGGTCAGGGTGATCATGTCGCCCGACATCTCGGCCATCAGGGTGCAGCCGCCCACGGTGGGCACCGGGTGCGCGCCGCCGTCATCGGCGATCATCCCGGCGATGGCGTCCGAGAACGCCTCGGCGGCCACCACGTGGCAGGTCAGGATCTGTTGCAGCTGGGCCTTCGCCTCGGGCTGCAGCAGGGCCTGCAGCGATTCGTCGGCGATCATCCCGAAGGCGTCGTCGGTCGGGGCGAATACGGTGAACGGGCCCGGGCCCTGCAGCGTCTCGGCCAGGTCGGCGGCGACCACCGCGGCGACCAGGGTGGTGTGGATCGGCGAGTTCATCGCGTTCTCGACGATGGTCATGTCGGCCATCATCGGCGCGCCGCCGACGGTCGGGTTGCCGTCCGCCATGTGGGCGTCGGCCAGCGCCAGGGTCGAGGTCAGCGTCGCGGCGGCGGCGGCGATCGCGGTGCGGGTGAAGGTCGTGCGGGTCATGTGAACTCCTGTCTGGTGTCGGGCCGGCCCGGGAAGGCCGGCAGGTGACAGGAGCCACGGGGCCGGGCGTCAGGAAGTTTCGGGCCGCCCGTTCACAGCTGCGTGACCGGTCCGGCGGCCAGCACCGCGCCGGTGGGCGCGCCGGTGGGCGACCCGCCGGGCGGTTCGTCCGAGACCGCGAGCAGCGCGCCGGCGAGGGCCGGGCGCAGCGCCGGGGCGACCGGCACCCGGACCAGCGCGTCGGCCGGCAGCACCCCGAGCGAGACCGGCGCCGCGCCCTCCGGGATCAGCCAGAGTTCCAGCGCCCGGCCCGGCAGCGCCGCCCCGACGCGGCGGTCGAGGAACAGCGCGCCCTCCTCGGCGACGTAGGCGGCGGCGATGACGAGGCTGCGGTCCTCGGCGGCGATCTCGGCCTCGAAGGCGGGGGGCGGCAGCGGCGTCGGGCCGAGCCAGCCCTGGTTCAGCGCCAGCATCAGCAGCAGCGCCGAGGCCAGCGCCCCGCCCAGCGCCTGGCCGATGCCCAGCTTGCGCCACCACGGCCGGTCGCGTTCGGCGAACAGCGTCCGGCGCAGCCCGGCCAGCACCCGGTCGGGGGGCGGCACCGGGTCGACCTCGTCGGCCAGCCCGGCCAGCCGCTCCTCCCAGAAGGCGACGAGGTCGGCGAAGGCGGGATCGGCGGCGGCGCGGGCGGCGACCACCTCCGCCTCGGCGGGCGGCAGCAGGCCGAGGGCGTATTCCGCCGCCAGCGCGGCATCGCCCCCGTCCCCGCCCGCGGGGTCCCTCTCGTCACCGGGCGCGGTCATCGCGACAGGCACTCCCTCAGTCTGATCAGGCTGCGGCGCAGCCAGGTTCGCATCGTGTTCAGCGGCACCCCGAAGCGGTCCGCCAGTTCGGCATAGGTCTCGCCGTCGAGATAGGCCCGGCGCACCGCCTCGGCGCGGTCCTCGGCCAGTTCGCCCAGACAGCGGACCAGCCGGACCCGATCGTCCCCGGCCTCGGCCAGCCGCTCCGGCCCCGGCGCGTCGTCGGCGAAGTCGGCCAGGAGGTCGCCGCCGTCCGCCGTCGTGGCGCTGACCGTCGGGCGGCGCCGGCGGCGGCGATCCACGGCCCGGTTCCGGGCGATGGTGATCAGCCACGTCATCGGGCTGGCGAGGCCGGGGCGGAACCGGTCAGCCACCGCCCAGACCTGGATATAGACCTCCTGCAACACCTCCTCGGCCTCGGCGCGGTCATCCAAGACACGCAGGCAGACGCCGAAGAGTTTCGCCGAGGTGGCCCGGTAGAGCCGCTCGAAGGCGCCGCGGTCGCCAAGGGCGATGCGGGCAAGGTCGGCTTCGATGTCTTCGCGGCTGGACATGCCGCATGAACACCGCCCGCGGCCCGGCGCGCAACCCCCAAGCGGCGGCGGCGGCCGCCGGCCGGGCGGTCGCGTCCGCCCCTCCCCTTGCGGCCCCATGCCAAATGGTGCATCCCGCCCCGGTGCGAACAGTGACCCCCGAAAGGCAGACCCGATGGCTGACGGCAGCATGGACATGAACGCCAAGCCCACCGAGGAGATCGATGTCCGCGACGTGTTCGGCGTCGACAGCGACATGCATGTGAAGGGCTTCGCCGAGCGGACCGACCGGGTGCCGGTGATCGACCCGACCTACAAGTTCGATCCCGACACCACGCTCGCGATCCTCGCCGGCTTCGGCTACAACCGGCGGGTCATGATCCAGGGCTATCACGGCACCGGCAAGTCGACCCATATCGAGCAGGTCGCCGCCCGGCTGAACTGGCCCTGCGTGCGGGTCAACCTCGACAGCCATATCAGCCGGATCGACCTGATCGGCAAGGACGCGATCAAGCTGCGCGACGGCAAGCAGGTGACCGAGTTCCACGAGGGCATCCTGCCCTGGGCGCTGCGCAACCCGGTGGCCATCGTGTTCGACGAATACGACGCCGGACGCGCCGACGTGATGTTCGTGATCCAGCGGGTGCTCGAGCACGACGGCAAGCTGACCCTGATGGACCAGAACGAGATCATCACTCCGAACCCGTATTTCCGGCTGTTCGCCACCGCCAACACCGTCGGTCTCGGCGATACCACGGGCCTCTACCACGGCACCCAGCAGATCAACCAGGCGCAGATGGACCGCTGGAGCCTGGTGGCGACGCTGAACTACCTCAGCCACGACGCCGAGGTGGCGATCGTGCTGTCGAAGGTGCCGCAGATGAACACCGAGTCCGGCCGCCGGATCGTCAGCCAGATGGTGACCGTCGCCGACCTGACCCGCACCGCCTTCATGAACGGCGACCTGTCGACCGTGATGTCGCCCCGGACCGTCATCGCCTGGGCCGAGAACGGCCGCATCTTCAAGGACGTGGGCTATGCCTTCCGGCTGTCCTTCCTGAACAAGTGCGACGAGCTCGAGCGTCAGACCGTGGCCGAGTTCTACCAGCGCTGCTTCGACGAGGAACTGCCCGAGAGCGCGGCGTCGAAGTCGCTCGGCTGACCCGCCGCCGGCGCCGGCGGAGGGGCGCTGCCCCTCCGCACCTCCCCGGGATATTTGCGGTCCGAAGAAGGCGCGGGGCTTCGGCGCCCGGTCCCCGCGGCGCGGGTCCGTGATCGCGCCGGGCTTGCGGCGGCGGGGCGGATCGATAAGACAGGAGGCGAGATGTCCAAGCCGTCCGACAACCCTGCCGACCCGTTCAAGAAGGCGCTGGCCGAGACCACCCGGGTCATGGCCCATGACCGGGACCTGGCGGTCACCTACTCGGTCGACCCGCCGGGCCAGACCGCCGAGGCGGTGCGGCTGCCGCAGGTCAGCCGCCGGATGACCCGCGACGAGGTGCTGCTGGCCCGCGGCACCGCCGACGGCTTCGCCCTGCGCCACCGGTTCCACGATCCCAAGGTCGGCGCCCGCTACATGCCGCAGGGCCAGATGGCCCGCGACCTGTTCGACGCGATGGAGGCGGCCCGCGTCGAGGCGGTGGGCGCCCGGCACATGCCCGGCACCGCCGGCAACATCGACGCCCGGATCGGCGCCGAGGCCCGCCGCCGCGGCTATGCCCAGATCACCGACCCCGCCGAGGCCCCGCTGGCCACAGCCGCCGGCTACCTGATCCGCCAGCTGGCCACCGGCCGCAAGCTGCCCGAGGGCGCGGCCAACGTGCTCGACCTCTGGCGCGGCTTCCTCGAGGAAAGCTGCGGCGCCACGCTGGAGGGGCTCGAGGCCGCGCTGTCGGACCAGCGGGCCTTCGCCCGCCTCGCCCGGCAGCTGATCTCGGACCTCGGCTACGGCGACCAGCTCGGCGACGATCCCGACGCCCCGGACGAGGACGACCCGGAGGACGGCGAGACCGGCGAGGAGGACGACCAGCAGCCCGACAGCACCGGCGAGGAGGACAGCGACGACAGCGAGGACATGGACGCCGCGCCCGAGCAGTCCCAGGACCGGCAGCAGGACGCCGCCCAGGCGCAGGTGTCGATGGACGACATGGCCGAGGCCGAGTTCGCCGAGAATGCCGAGATGCCCGACGGCGAGGCGCAACTGGAGCAGTTGCCGCCGCCGGTGAGCGAGGCCGACCCGGACTACCAGGTCTGGTCCGAGCAGTGGGACGAGGAGATCGGCGCCGAGGAGCTTGCCGAGCCGCAGGAACTCGAACGGCTGCGGGCCTATCTCGACCAGCAGCTCGACCCGCTTAAGGGCGCGGTCAGCCGGCTCGCCAACAAGCTCCAGCGCCGGTTGCAGGCCAAGCAGAACCGCAGCTGGGAATTCGACCGCGACGAGGGGATCCTCGATGCCGGCCGGCTGGCCCGGGTGGTCGCCAACCCGACCACGCCGCTGTCCTTCAAGATCGAGAAGGACACCGAGTTCCGCGACACCGTCGTGACCCTGCTGCTCGACAATTCCGGGTCGATGCGGGGGCGGCCGATCTCGATCGCGGCGATCTGCGCCGACGTGCTGGCCCGGACCCTTGAACGCTGCGGCGTGAAGGTCGAGATCCTCGGCTTCACCACCCGCGCCTGGAAGGGCGGCAAGGCCCGCGAGGACTGGCTCGCCCAGGGCCGGCCGCCGGCGCCGGGCCGGCTCAACGACCTGCGCCACATCGTCTACAAGAAGGCCGACGCGCCCTGGCGGCGGGCCCGCGAGAACCTCGGCCTGATGATGAAGGAGGGGCTGCTGAAGGAGAACATCGACGGCGAGGCGCTGGAATGGGCGCATCGCCGGATGGTGGCCCGGCACGAGCAGCGCAAGATCCTGATGGTGATCTCGGACGGCGCGCCGGTGGACGATTCGACCCTCAGCGTGAACGCCGCCAACTACCTCGAGAAGCACCTGCGCGACGTGATCGCGATGGTCGAACGGCGCAAGCAGGTGGAACTGATCGCCATCGGCATCGGCCACGACGTGACCCGCTACTACGACCGCGCCGTCACGATCACCGATGTCGATCAGCTGGCCGGGGCGATGACCGAGCAGCTTGCGAGCCTGTTCGACAGCGACCCCCGCGCCCGCGCCCGGGTGATGGGGATGCGGCGGGTGGTCTAGCCCCGGCGGCCCCACCCGGCCGGCCCGCGGCCTCTGGCGCTGCCCGTCCGCCGCGCTATGGTCGCCCTCCGACAGGAGGGTCAGCGATGTTCCAGAGTTTCGACGCCACCACTTCGCCCGACCAGGGGCCGCCCCGGCTTGCCGCGCTGCGCCGCCACCTCGCCGCGGCCGGGCTGACCGGGTGCCTCGCGCCGCGGGCCGACCGGTTCCAGGGCGAATACGTCGCCCCCGCCGACGAGCGGCTGGCCTGGCTCACCGGCTTCACCGGCTCGGCCGGGTTCGCCTGCGTGCTGCCCGGCATCGCCGGGGTCTTCGTCGACGGCCGCTACCGGGTGCAGGTCCGGGCGCAGGTCGATGCCGGGGCCTTCACCCCGGTGGACTGGCCCGAGGTGGCGCTGGCCGACTGGCTGAAGCAGCACGCCGGCGACGGCGACGTCATCGGCTTCGACCCCTGGCTGCACACCATCGAGGCGATCGAGACGCTGGAGACCGCGCTGAAGGGCAGCGGAATCGCGCTGGTGCCGGTGGAGAACCCGGTCGACGCGGTCTGGCCGGACCGGCCGGCGCCGCCCGCGGCGGCCTTCTTCGCCCAGCCCGACGACCTTGCCGGCGACAGCGCGGCGGCCAAGCGGGCGCGGCTCGGGGCCGAGATCGGCAAGGCCGGGGCGGCGGCGGCGCTCATCACCCTGCCCGACGCGGTGGCGTGGCTGCTGAACATCCGCGGCGCCGACATCCCGCGCAACCCGGTGCCGCACGCGATGGCGCTGCTCGACGCCGACGGGGCGGTGACGCTGTTCTGCGACCCGGCCAAGGCGGCAGGGCTCGACCTCGACGCCGCGGTCCGGCCCGAGACCGACCTGCCCGCCGCGCTCGCCGACCACCCCGGCCCGGTGCGGGTCGAACCGGGATCGGCGCCGCAGGCGGTGGCCGGGCTGCTGGGCGACCGGATGCAGCGCGGCGACGATCCCTGCCGGCTGCCCAAGGCGCAGAAGACCGCCGCCGAGATCGCCGGGACGATCGCCGCCCATGACCGCGACGCGGCGGCGATGGTGCGCTTCCTCGCCTGGCTCGACGAAGCGGCGCCGAAGGGCGGGCTGACCGAGATCGACGTGGTCACCGCGCTCGAAGGGTTCCGGGCCCGGACCAACGCCCTGCGCGACATCTCGTTCGACA
Organism: Paracoccaceae bacterium; assembly: GCA_041628615.1. Classification (GTDB taxonomy): domain Bacteria; phylum Pseudomonadota; class Alphaproteobacteria; order Rhodobacterales; family Rhodobacteraceae; genus JAMWZF01. Next base: position 30,316 of record JBFKOW010000015.1, read on the forward strand.
CGATCTGCGGCGCGGGGCCGAACGGCGCCATCGTGCATTACCGGGTGACCCATGCCAGCAACCGGCCGGTGCGGCCGGGCGAACTGCTGCTGGTCGACAGCGGCGGGCAATACGTCGACGGCACCACCGACATCACCCGCACCATTGCGGTGGGCGACGTGCCCGAGGGCCCGAAGGCCGCCTTCACCCGGGTGCTGCGGGGGTTGATCGGGCTCAGCCGGCTGCGCTTTCCGACCGGCATCGGCGGCGCCCATATCGACGCCTTGGCGCGAGCGGCGCTGTGGGAAGCGGGGTTGGATTACGGCCACGGCACCGGGCATGGAGTGGGCAGCTACCTCTGCGTCCACGAGGGCCCGCAGAACCTGTCGCGGCGGTCGACCGTGCCGCTGCGGACCGGGATGATCCTGTCGATCGAGCCGGGGCACTACCGCGAGGGCGAATACGGCATCCGGATCGAGAACCTCGCCGTGGTGCGCGAGGCGCCGGAACTGCCGGGACAGGACCCGCTGGACTTCCTGCACTTCCAGACCCTGACCCATGTGCCGATCGACCGGCGGCTGATCCTGCCCGGATTGCTGTCCCCGGCCGAGCGGGAGTGGCTGGACGCCTACCACGCGGCGGTGCGCGACCGGATCGGCCCGCTTGTCGACGGCGGCGCGCGGACATGGCTTGAGGCCGCCTGCGCCCCCCTGTAGGCTCGCGCGACCGGGACCGGGGGAGGCCGGGCAGCCGCGTCACCGGCCCGTGACACCCGCCGGTCCAGAGTGCCGCAAATCCGGCGCCGCGCCCTGCGCGGCGCGCGTTCCAGAAAGGACCACAGCCATGGCTGACCACATCACGATCCGCCCGGCCGAGGGCACCTGGGTGATCCGCGCCGGCGGCGCCGTGCTGGGCGAAAGCGACCGGGCGCTGGAACTGGTCGAAGGGGAATACCCGCCGGTCATCTACTTCCCCCGCGAGGACCTCGCGATGGCCTTCCTCGAACCGTCCGCGACCACCTCGACCTGCCCCTACAAGGGGGCGGCGAGCTACTATTCCATCGTCACCAAGTCCACGACGCTGAAGGACGCCGCGTGGTCCTACGAGGCCCCGAAGGCCGGGGTGGAGCAGATCGCCGGGCACCTGGCCTTCTACTCGAACCAAGTGGCGGTCGAACAGCTCTAGGCCCCGTCCGGTCCCGGCGCGGACCCGGCCCCGGGCCAGTCCGCGATGACCGCGTCCACCTCGATCTCCACCAGCCAGTCCGGGTTCACGAAACGGCGGACCTCGACGATCGTGTCGACCGGGCGGGCCGCGCCGCAGGCCGCCTTGCGGGCCTCCGCGGCGTGGCGCCAGGTCTCGATATCGGTGAGCAGGATGCGGGTGCGCACGACGTCGGACAGGCTGGCCCCGGCCTGTTCCAGCGCCTGGCGGGCGATCTCGAAACAGCGGGCGGTCTGGGCGAAGACGTCGCCCGCCCCCACCGTCCGGCCCGCGTCGTCGACCGGCGCGGTGCCGCCGACCGACACCACCGGGCCGACCCGGACGGCGCGGCTGAAGCCGACGATCTCTTCCATCGGGTTGCCGTTGGTCACTTGCTGACGGTCCCAGGTCATGGCGTCCTCCTCCCCGCGGTCCCTCGCCGGGCACAGTCTACCATCGGCGCGGGTCGACGGGTGGGGTGTTTTCGGCTATCCTTGCAACCTCCGGCGTAGTGCCGGAACCCGTTCGGGCAGGTGATGCAGGCGCAACTCCGTTTCAGGAGGCGCCCATGCCACGGACATCGCCCATCCTCGCCACCCTTGTCGTTCCCGGAGTTCTGGCCGTCTCGGCCTGCGACCTGACCTGGACCCCCGACGACAAGATCTACGCCCCGCCCCCGGCGACGCAGATCACCGTCGACGGCTTCGGCATCGACGACGTGGTCGACGTGCTGGCGGACGGCGGTTTCCCGATCACCATCACCCGGACCATCACCAATGCCGGGTCGGTGGCGGTGCCCGCTGGCTACGAAGTCACCGAAAAGGTCGAGCGGCTGCGCTTCACCGCCATCAACCCGACCTTCTACGCCTGGCAGAAGGTGCCCGATCCCCGGTTCACCGTGCTCGAATGCACCACCACCGGGCCGGCGCTCGCGCCCGGGCAAAGCGCAGACATCAGCTTCACCTTCCCGAGCCCCGAATGCCGGGCGCCGCAGGGCCGGCCGACGCCGCCGGGCTTCGACTGCGGGATGCATCTCGAGACCCTGACCGCCGACGCCGCCGGGATCGTGACCGAGATCAGCGAGGGCAACAACGACACCGAGCATTTCTTCTTCGTGCCGAGCAGGCAGGGGCGGCTGAACATGACCCACACGGTCGATCCGGGCGGCGATCCCAACATCGACGTGATCCCCGCGCCGCGGCCGCCCTCGGCCCGGATCGCGGCCTTCAACTACGGCAATGTCCCCGCCGTGGCGCGGCCGCACGCGGTGCGGTTCTTCTTCGCCGGCGCCCCGGGCGGGTTCATCCTGAACGGCATCTCGCCGGTCAACGGACGGCTGTCGGGGGCCGTCGGGCGGCTCTCGATCGGGCCGAACCCGGTGGTGTTTCCGCCCCCGGCCGCGCCGCAGACCGTCACCTTCAACATCACCTTCGATCCGACCTTCCTCGGCCCCGAGAACGCGCCGCCGTTCTATGCCGAGACGCTCGACAGCAAGGTCACGGCGATCTCGACGGACGGCTGCCAGATCCGGCAACGGCGGTTGCGGACCACGCTGCTGTTCGAGGCCCGGCCCTGACCGGCCCGGCGGCGGCGGCGCAGCGCCCGCTCAGGAATGCTCTTCCGCCGTCACCGCCGCCAGCTTGCGGTTGAAGGCGCGCAACGCGTCGACCTGGAACACCGCG
>JBFKOW010000016.1:0-33065 GCA_041628615.1 Paracoccaceae bacterium
CGAGATGAGAGCGTTCCATTATGTCCTGGCCCCCGTGGCCCTGCCGCAGGCGATCTGGGTCCGCAGACGCGCCCCGCGGCTTGCCGAGCCCATCGGCCCGCGCGCCGGGCGGCTGGGGCCTGCCGCGGTGCAGGGTGACGCGCCGGTGCAGCGGCTGCGGCTGCTCATCACCGGAGACAGTTCCGCCGCCGGGGTCGGGGTCGCGCACCAGGACGACGCGCTGTCCGGCCACCTCGCGCGCCGGCTTGCGCAGCGCTTCGACCTGTCGTGGCGGCTGCATGCCCGCTGCGGCGCCACCGCCGCCACCACCATCACCCGGCTCCAGGCGGCCGAGCAGGAACCGTTCGACGCGGCGTTGATCGGGCTCGGCGTGAACGACGCCAAGAACGGCATGACCGTCGCCGCCTGGCGGCGCAACTACACCGCGCTGCTGGACCTGCTGCACGAGAAGTTCGGCGTCCGTTACGTCTATGCCTCGGGCCTGCCGCCGGTGCGGGACTTCCCGCTGCTGCCGTGGCCGACCCGCAGCGTGGTCGGCACCCGGGCCGACATCTTCGACGAGGCGCTGGCCGAAATCGTCGACAGCCGGGCGGACCGGGTCCGGCGCATGGTGTTCACCATGCCGCTGGACGCCAGCGTGATGGCCGAGGACGGCTTCCACCCCGGTCCGCTGGTCTATGCCGAGTGGGCCCGCCTCGCCGCGGAGATGATCGAAGCGGATTTCCCGCCGCTGTCCTGACCGCCCGCGGCGCGATGCTCAGGTGACGCGCCCGGTGCCCTGCAACACCCCGTGTTCCATCGCGTAGCGGGTCAGCCCGGCGGTCGAACTGATCCCCAGCTTGCGGCGGATGTTCTTGCGGTGGGTCTCGACGGTCCGGACCGAGATGTCGAGCGCCGCGGCGACCTCCTTATTCGACTTGCCCTGCGCCAGTTGCAGCAGGATCGTCTGTTCGCGGGTGGTCAGCGGCTCGCGCCCGTCAGCGATCCGCGGCTTGAGCGACCCTTTCGCCCCGGTGCAGAGGTATTGCTCGCCGGCCATCACCGCGTCGATGGCGGTCTTGATCTCCTCGGTCGGCACGTCCTTCAGGACATAGCCCCGCGCGCCGTGGGACAGCGCGGTCGAGATGTATTCCGGACTGTCATGCATCGACAGGATGAGGATCCGGGTCTCGGGCTGGCGTTCGAGGATGATCTCGGTGGCCGAGAGGCCGCCCAGCCCCGGCATGTTGAGGTCGAGCAGGATCACGTCGGGTTCGAGCGCGGCGAAGCGGTCGATCGCTTCCTGGCCGTTTCCGAGCACGCCGACGACCTGGATGTCGTCATAGGTTTCGAGGATCGCCTGGATCCCCTCGGCCACCATCGGGTGATCGTCGACGATGAGAACGCGGGTCTGGGTCATGCGCTTTCCTTGGTCGCTCCGCTCTCCGGGGTCAACATGTGGGTGAGCGGCACCTGCGCCTCCACCACGAGCCCGTCGGCCGAACTCAGCAGGCGCAGGGTGCCGCCCAATTGTTCGACCCGTTCCGACATGTTGCGCAGTCCGAGCCCGCCGCCTTCCTCGCGGCGGCGCAGTTCGGCCCGGTTCGCAGGTAGGCCGCGGCCGTTGTCCGAGATCCGTAGCATCGCGCCCTTGCGGTGGCCCTTGAGCACGACCTGCACCCGGCTCGCCTCGGCGTGCCGCTCGATGTTGGTCAGCGCCTCCTGCGCCACCCGGTAGAGTGCGATCCGCGCCTCCTGGTCGAGCCGGTTGCGGAACACCACCGTCTCGAACTCGGTCTCGATCCCGGTGCGGGTCTGGAAATCGTCCGTCAGCGCCTGCAGCGCCGGCCCGAGACCGAGGTCGTCGAGCACGCCGGGCCGCAGGTCGCGGCTGATCCGGCGCACCTCGCCGATGGCGCCGCCCAGCGCCGCGATGCCCTTGTCGAGACTTTCGCCCGCCCGCGCGTCGCCGGTGACCAGCCGCCGCCGCGCCAGTTCCAGTGCGTAGCGCACCGAGACGAGGATCTGGCTGATCCCGTCGTGCAGTTCGCGGGCGACCCGGCCGCGCTCCTCTTCCTGGGTGTCGATGATCCGTTGGGTCAGCTTCTTCAGCTTGACGTCCGCCAGCCGCCGCTCGCGGATGTTGAGCGCCAGCCCGGTGAGGAACACCAGCACCAGCGCGGCGATGGCGATGGCGAGGATGTAGAGCGAGGTGCGCTGGATCCGGGCCTCGACGTCGGCCCGCGCCGCCGCCACCGTCTCGCGCACGTCGTCGACGAAGATGCCGGTGCCGACCGCCCAGCGCCAGTCCTGCAGGCCGATCACGTAGGCGATCATCGGCGCGGTCTTGCGGGTCGTCGGCTTCGGCCAGTCGAATTCGTGGTAGCCGCCGCCGGTCCGCGCCAGCCGGATCAGCTCGTCGGTGACCGGCACCCCGTTGATGTCCTTCAGCCCGGACCAGTTGCGCCCGATCAGGTTGGTCTGCCGCGGCGCGACGAGGTTGGTGCCGTCGTAGTCGAAGACGAAGAAATAGCCGTCCTGGCCGTAGATCATCGCCGCCAGGATGCGGGTGACCTCGAGCTTGGCGGCCTCGTCGTCGGGGGCGGCGCGGCCGTAGATGTTCACGAAGGCGGTCCGGGCGATCGAGATGTAGTTGCGCAGTTCGTCCCGCTTGGCGTTGATCAGCTGCTCCTCCAGCGCGCGGATCTCGCGTTCGGCGAGCTGCCGGCTCTCGGCCGCGACCAGCAGCGAGATCAGCGTGACCGACAGGATGAGGGGCAGGGTGGCCAGAAGGAACAGCTTCTGACCGTAGGACAGGGCCAGCCGGCCCCAACCCCTGCGCAAGAGATCAACCATTGCGAATCGATACGCCGAATCGCGTTCCTTGCCCAGCATGACCCCGGCGCGACGCCGGCGCGGCGGGCCGGCACCCGGGCGGCGCGACTCCGCGCAGGGCGCGATCCGGTCCGGAAACCTGTCCGATTGCGCCCGATCTACGCAATGGTGGGTATTTCGCCCGCCGCCCGCTGCCGCTAGGGTCCGCCCCACCTGCAACGATCCGCCCCTGGCTCGGGAGAGGCCGGGGGTGACCAACCGGGAGGATTCTCTGCATATGGATCGTCGTTCCTTTCTGAAGACCTCGGCGCTGGGTGGCTCCGCCGCTGCCGCCGCCACGCTTGCCGCGCCGGCCTACGCCCAGGGCAACCGCACGCTGACCCTCGTCACCACCTGGGGCCGCGGCCTCGCCGGGGTGCATGACGCCGCGCAGCGCGCCGCCGACACCATCACCGCGATGACCGATGGCAGCCTGACCGTCGACCTCAAGGCCGCGGGCGAACTCGTGGGCGCCTTCGAGGTGTTCGACGCCGTCACCGCCGGCCAGGCCGACATGTACCACGGCGCCGACTACTACTTCGTCGGCCAGCACCCGGGCTACGCCTTCTTCACCTCGGTTCCGTTCGGCATGACCGCCCAAGAACTGGTGAACTGGTACTACCATGACGGCGGCCACGAGCTGCATGACGAGCTGGGCCAGATCTTCGGCCTGAAGTCCTTCCTGGCCGGCAACACCGGCGCCCAGGCGGGCGGCTGGTTCTCCAAGGAGATCAACGGTCCCGAGGACTTCCAGGGCCTGAAGTTCCGGATGCCGGGCCTCGGCGGCCAGGCGCTGGGCTTCATGGGCGCCAGCGTCCAGAACCTGCCGGGCGCGGAAGTGTACCAGGCGCTGGCCTCCGGCGCGATCGACGGCACCGAGTGGATCGGCCCCTGGGCCGACGAGAAGGCCGGTTTCCAGGAGATCACCAAGTTCTACTACACCGCCGGCATGCACGAGCCGGGCGCGGGTCTCAGCCTTGCGGTGAACCGCGACGTGTTCGACAGCCTGTCGCCGGCGCACCAGAAGGTGATCGAGATCGCCTCGGGCGAGGCGCACCAGTGGAACCTCGGCCAGTTCCTGATGAACAACGGTGCCGCGCTGCAGCGTCTGCAGGCCGGCGGCGTGCAGGTGCTCGAATTCCCGGATGCCGTCTGGGATGCGATGGGCGCCGCCGCGACCCAGACCATGGACCAGTACGCGGGCGACGAGCTCTATGACCGGATCCGCGCGTCCTACAACGCGTCGATGCAGTCGTCGTCGAACTGGATCACCCGGTCGGAAGGGACCTACCGGACCCAGCGCGACCGGATCATGGGCTGACGCCCGCACCGGACGGAACGGAAACCGGGCCGGGGCCCCGCCGCGCGCGGGGCCCCGGCTTTCGGCCCGGGAGACGGCGCCCGAGCGCTGACTGGAAACTGACGGGGGTCTGACCATGGGACTGGTCGAGGCTTGGGGCGGCAACGCCTTCGGATGGGTCGTGGCCCATCTGATCGAAGCGGTCTACAACATCTTCTACGCGATCCTGAACCCGGGGCTCTGGCTCGACTGGGTGACGTGGAACGGCACCACCGAGGACAAGGAAGCGCTGATGCGCTTCATCTACTACGGCGGGTCGGTGGAACTGTTCTTCGCGTTTTTCGTCGTCTTTCTCGCGATCACCGGGATCGGCCTCTGGCGCAACGGCTTCATGTGGGGCTGCGTTCGGGTGCTGGAGGGCTTTGCCAACGGCACCGGCCGGCTGTTCGCCTGGGCCGGCCTGCTGATGGTGCTGCAGCAGATCGTCATCATCTTCATGCAGCGGGTCTTCGCGGTCTCGGAGCTCAGCCTCGGGCTCGGCTCCACCTTCACCAAGGACGTGAGCTGGTGGTCCGAGGAGCTCAAGCTCTACAACGCGATGATCGTCTGTCTCTGCGTCAGCTACACCTTCGTGCAGGGCGGCCACGTCCGGGTGGACCTCATCTACGCCGCGGTCCGCTACCGCACGAAGCGGATCATCGACATGTTCGGATCCATCGTCTTCATGATGCCCGCGGCGATCCTGACCTGGATGTACGGCTGGTACTTCCTCTGGCGGCACCTCGTGGTGCCGAAGCCCTCGGCCTCCGACGATCTCGACCGGCTGATCACCAAGGCCCGCGCGCTGCGCTGGAACGTCGAGACCATCGGCTTCAGCCCGAACGGCTTCAACGCCTACTTCCTCTTCAAGATCCTGCTGGTGGCCTTCACCGCCCTTGTCCTGCTGCATGCGATGGCGTTCTTCTACCGCTCCTATCTCGAGTGGAAGGAAGGCCCCGACAGCGAGGGCAAGTTCCTCGACCGCGACTCTCTGGGCGAGGGTCAGGAAGCCTACGAAGGCACCCACTAGAAACCGGAACGAACCCCCATGCTCTTCGGACTCGACGGCATCGAGATCGGCCTGATCATCGTCTTTCTCTGCCTCTTCGCGGGAATCCTCTCCGGCTTCCCGGTGGCCTTCGCCATCGGCGGCGCGGCGGTCATCTCGTTCGCGATCATCGCCGCGCTCGACTCGGGCGGCTACCTGATCCACCAGGCCATCGACAAGGCCTCGGCCGAGTATGCCGGGCTGATCGCGGAAGGGATCCGACCCGAGGCGATATCGATCTTCCGATACCCCGACCTGCCGCGGATCGGCGAGCCGGTCTTCCCGCAGGGCTGGGAGATCGCGCTCGACCGCAACGTCAGCTTCATCGTCAACCGGATGAACGAGCGGGTGCTCGCCGGCCAGTCGATCGAGACCCTGCTGGCGGTGCTGATGTTCGTGCTGATGGGGATCACCCTCGAGCGGTCGAAGATCGCCGACGACCTGCTGACCACGATGGCGCGGGTCTTCGGGCCGCTGCCCGGCGGCCTTGCCGTGTCGATCGTCGTGGTGGGGGCCTTCCTGGCCGCCTCCACCGGGATCGTCGGGGCCACCGTGGTGACGATGGGCCTGCTGGCGCTGCCGACGATGCTGCGGGCGGGCTATTCCAAGGAACTGGCGACCGGGGTGATCGCCGCCTCGGGAACGCTGGGCCAGATCATCCCGCCGTCCATCGTGATCGTGCTGCTGGGCACGCTGGCCGGGGACCTCTACTCGGCCGCGCAGGAAGAGCGGGCGAGCCTCGCGGGCTGTTCCGACGCGCTCACCTACCTCGGCGAGCCGGCGGTGGTGTCGGTGGGGACCCTGTTCCAGGCGGCGCTGCTGCCCGGGATCATGCTCGCCTTCCTCTATGGCGCCTATGCCTTCGGCTTCGCGCTGCTGAACCCGTCCAAGGCCCCCGCGGTCGAACTGGGCGGGGCGAGCGGCGAGCCGGTGACCCGCAACGAGAAGCTGACCTGGTTCCTCGGGATCCCGGCGGCGCTGATCCTCGGGACCGTGGCGCTTGGCCAGCTCGGCGTGATCGGCAACCAGTACATCATCGTCGACAGCCGCACCGAGGCGGGCCAGACCGCCAGCCTGCGGACCAACGTGAGCCCGGACTGCGCCGCGGCGATGATCGACCTGCACGGCCAGGAAGCCTGGGACCAGGCACTGGAAGAGCAGGCCGCCATCGACGCCGCCGGCGGCGTGGCCGAAAGCCGCGAACTGTCGGAAGACGAGCGGGCCCAGATCCTCGAGGAGCGGATCGCCGCGGCGGCGCCGATCGGCAACGGCATCGCCATCGCGGTGCTGCTCCTGGGGCTGGTTCTGGCGCTGGCGCGGGGGATCATGCCCTCGGCCGACCCGCGGCCGCTGGTCGTCGGCGCGGCAGGGCTCGGCGCCATGCTCCTGCTCGATCTCGTGGCCATCGGTCCGCAGACCAGCGAAGGGGTCACGATGATGATCCTCGCCGTTCCGGTGCTGGTGGCGCTCTGGGGCTGCCGCGAGGCGGCCCGGAGGCTCGGCACCAACGACCTGCTGCGCGTGGTATTCCCGCCGCTGGTGCTGATCGTCGCGGTGCTCGGCTCGATCCTCGGCGGCATCACCAACCCGACCCCGGCCGCCGCGCTCGGCGCCGGCGGCGCGATCATGCTGGCGGCCTACCGCAAGCTGAGCGAGCAAGGCCGCAGCCCGCGGCTGATCCTCTGGGGCACCGGGGCGATCGTGGTGATGCTGCTGGTCGGGGTGAACTTCGACATGCGGATCGGGCAGGACAACGTCCTGTTCGAGGACATCGTCGCCTACCTCGTCGCCTATGCCGCCTTCCTGTTCTCGATCTTCTCCATCCTCTACGCCTGCTGGGTGCTGTTCGCCTCGGGCGTGCTGAGCCCGGTGGTGCGCGAGACCGCGAAGGTCACCTCGATGGTGTTCACCATCCTGATCGGCTCGCAGCTTCTGAACCTCGTGGTGATCTCCTTCGGCGGCGAGCATTACATCCAGGATTTCCTGCGCAGCTTCGACCAGGAATTTGTGGTGTTCCTCATCGTCATGCTGGTGCTGTTCATCCTCGGCTTCGTGCTCGACTTCCTCGAGATCATCTACATCGTGATCCCGATCGTCGGCCCGGTGATCTACGGCGGCACGATGGACCCGAAATGGGTGACGATCATGATCGCGGTGAACCTGCAGACCTCGTTCCTGACCCCGCCCTTCGGCTTCGCGCTGTTCTACCTGCGCGGCGTGGCGCCCAAGGAGGTGACGACGGGGCACATCTACCGCGGGATCGTGCCCTTCGTGCTGATCCAGGTGGTGGGGCTGGCGATCCTCGCGCTGTTCCCGCAGATCGTGACGATCGTGCCCAACCTGCTCGGCAACTGACGGGGGCAGGGGGGCGGCGGCGCCGCCCGGACCCGGAACCGCGACGGGCGTCCCGCTTCGGGGCGCCCTTCTCGCATTCGAGCGGGGGCCGGTGGGTCGAGACCCACCTCACCCTGCGGCTCCCGGACATGGATCGGGGCGCCCCGCCGTCGCGCCCGCCCCGATCCCTGCCTTCTTCGGACCCCAAGTATCCCGGTGGGGTTGCCGCAGGCGACGGGGGCAGAGCCCCCTGCCGCCGGTCAGGCGGCCATCGTCTCGGGCACCTTGGCGCCGGTCATGTAGGCCACCGCGTCCGACATCGTATGCTCTTTCGGATCGATGACGCAAAGCCGCTTGCCCAGCCGGTGCACGTGGATGCGGTCCGCCACCTCGAAGACGTGCGGCATGTTGTGGCTGATCAGGATGATCGGGATGCCGCGCGACTTCACGTCGAGGATCAGCTCGAGCACCTTGCGGCTTTCCTTCACCCCGAGCGCCGCGGTCGGCTCGTCGAGGATGATGACCTTCGACCCGAAGGCGGCCGCGCGGGCCACCGCCACCCCCTGGCGCTGGCCCCCGGACAGGGTCTCCACCGCCTGGTTGATGTTCTGGATCGTCATCAGTCCCAGTTCCGACAGCTTCTCGCGGGCGAACTTCTCCATCGCCGGCTTGTCGAGCTTGCGCAGGTACTTGCCCATGAAGCCCTGTGCGCGGATTTCGCGGCCCATGAACATGTTGTCGGCGATCGACAGGGCCGGGGACATGGCGAGGGTCTGGTAGACCGTCTCGATCCCCGCCTCCCGCGCCTCGATCGGCGAGGCGAACTGGATCTGCCGGCCCTCGAGGTAGATCTCGCCCTCGTCTGGCACCACCGCGCCCGAGACCGCCTTGATCAGGGTCGACTTGCCGGCCCCGTTGTCGCCGATCACGGCGAGGATCTCGCCCGGCATCAGTTCGAAGTCGCAGTGATCGAGGGCGGTCACCTTGCCGTAGCGCTTGACGAGGTTGACGCCCCGGAGAATGGGTTCCGTGCTCATGCCGACACCTTTCTGATCCACTGGTCCACCGAAACGGCGGCGATGATGAGAGCCCCGATCAGGAGCCAGGTCCATTGCGGGTCGGCGCCGGCCATCCGCAGGCCGAGTTCGAACACGCCCACGATCAGCGCCCCGAAGAAGGCCCCGAGGATCGAGCCACGGCCGCCGAAGAGCGAGATTCCCCCGATCACCACGGCGGTGATCGACTGGATGTTGCCCATCATCCCGGTCGAGGCCGCGGGCGAGACCGAGCCGAAGCGGCCGATCATGACCCAGCCGGCGAGGGCGCAGATGAAGCCCACCAGCATGTAGACCGACATGATCGTGCGGTGCACGTCGACCCCGGCCAGTTCGGCGGCGTCGGGGTCATCCCCCACCGCGTAGACATGCCGTCCCCAGGCGGTCGACCGCAGCGCGTAGGCCAGGCCGACCACGAGCGCGATCATCAGCACGACGCCGAGCGTGAAGGTCGCCCCGGCGGCGGTGAACTTGAGCCCCATGATCTGCAGGAACGGCGCCTCGGCCTCGATGTCCTGGGACCGGATGGTCTCGTTCCGGGAATAGAGGAAGTTGGCCGCTAGCACGATCTGCCACATGCCCAGCGTGACGATGAAGGGCGGCAGCTTGACCCGGCTGACCAGCCAGCCGTTGACCGCGCCGATGGCGGTGCCGAAGGCCAGACCGATCATCACCGACAGGGCCGGCGGCAGGCCGTAGCGGAAGGTGAACTGGCCCATGATGACCGAAGACAATACCGCCAGCGCACCCACCGACAGGTCGATCCCGGCGGTCAGGATCACGAGGCTCTGCGCCGCCGCGAGCACGCCGACGATCTGCACCTGCTGCAGGATCAGGGTGAGCGCGAAAGGCGAGAAGAACCGCGATCCGAGAGCCAGACCGAAGATGATGATCGCCGCGACCAGCACGATCAGCGGCACCAGCGACGGAGTCGCGTGCAACATTTCCTGGAACCGCCCGACGAAGCCCTTCTTCTGGGTCTCGAAGGAGGCCACCTCGCTGGAGGCGCCCGTCAGTACCGATTCGTAATTGTCCGAGTTCGTTCGATCCGTGGCCATGCGATGTCCTCCCGCCGGGACGGCCGGTCCTGCCGTCCTCTGTCGACCATAATGACAGGACGGGGCGCGTCTGTCGCCCGTCTCAGGCGAGAAGGGCGCCCGTGGCGCCCTTCCGCAGTTTTCGCGAAGGGGTGGGGATCAGCCCCAGCAGAGGGCCATGCCCTCGTCGGTGTCGATCGACTCGACCCCGTCGACCGGCTGGTCCGTGACCAGCGCCACGCCGGTGTCGAAGAAGTTCTTGCCTTCGGTCGGGGCCGGCTTCTCGCCGGTTTCGGCGAAGGTCGCGATCGCCTCGACGCCGAGCGACGCCATCAGCAGCGGGTACTGCTGCGAGGTCGCTCCGATCACGCCGTCCTTGACGTTCTGGACACCGGGGCAGCCGCCGTCGACGGACACGATGAGCACGTCGTTCTCGCGGCCCAGCGCCTTGAGCGCCTCGTAGGCGCCAGCGGCGGCGGGCTCGTTGATGGTGTAGACGACGTTGATTTCCGGGTCGGTCGCGAGAAGGTTCTCCATCGCCTTGCGGCCGCCGTCGGTGGCGCCGTCGCTGACGTCATGGCCGACGATGCGCGGATCGGTCTCGTCGCCCCACTTGTTCGGGTCGCCAAGGTCGATGCCGAAGCCTTCGAGGAAGCCCTGGTTGCGCAGGACGCCGACGGTGGGCTGCGAGATGTTGATGTTCAGCAGGCCGATCTTGGCATCCGCCGCGGCGTCGCCGAGCTGGCCGCGCGCCCACTGGCCGATGAGAACGCCGGCCTGGTAGTTGTCGGTGGCGAAGGTCATGTCGGCGGCGTCGATCGGGTCGAGCGGGGTGTCGAGCGCGATCACCAGCAGCCCGGCGTCACGCGCCTGCTGCACCACCGGCGCGATGGCGGCCGGGTCGGACGGGGTGATCAGGATGCCCGAGGCGCCATTGGCGATGCAGGTCTCGATCGCGGCGACCTGGGTTTCGTTGTCGCCGTCGATCCGGCCGGCATAGGTGTTGAGCGTCACACCCAGTTCCTCGGCCTTGGCCGTCGCGCCCTCGCGCATCTTCACGAAGAACGGGTTGGTGTCGGTCTTGGTGATGAGGCAGGCCGACACGCCGTGTCCGGCGGCAAAGGCGCTGCCGGCGGATGCGAGAAGGGCGAGCGCGGACCCAGCAAGAAGCTTTTTCATGGTTTCCTCCCAATGTCTTTCCGGCACGTCGCCGGGGGGGTTCGAACGGACGTCCTGTCCGCCGAGCAACTATGAAATGAGGTGATTCTCGCCCTCTGGTCAATAAATAAATCTACTTGACTTATTAAAACCGTCTCGGGCAGGCTGCCTCGCAGGGAGGACGATCGCGATGGCCGACGGGCCGGTTCAGGATCCGCTCATCGGGGTGCGGCAGCAGGGCGTGCGCGCCTACAATGAACGTCTGATCCTGTCGATGATCCAGCGCCACGGAGAGCTGCCGGGAAGCGAGCTCGCCCGCCGGGCCGGGCTGTCGCCGCAGACGGTGTCGGTCATCCTGCGGGCGCTCGAGGCGGAAGGCTTCGTCGAGAAGGGTACGCCGCAGCGCGGGCATGTCGGAAAGCCCCGGACGCCGATGCGGCTTCGGGCCGAGGGGGCCTATTCGGTGGGGCTGAAGATCGGTCGCCGCAATGCCGCGCTGGTGCTTGCCGATCTGACCGGCGCGACGCTCGAACACCGGCATCTCAGCTACGGCTATCCGGTGCCGGAAGAGGTGCTGTCGTTTCTCCGCGACGGTCTCGCCTCCTTCGCGGACCGGCTTGGCAGTGCGGCCGAGCGCATCGCCGGCATCGGAATCGCCCTGCCGTTCCAGATCTGGCAATGGTCCGAGGCGATCGGCGCCCGGCCCGCGGATCTGCTGGTCTGGGAGGATGTCGACCTGCGCGACGAGATCGCCGCCTTCTCGGACCTTCCGGTGTATCTCGAGAACGACGCGACCGCCGCCTGCCAGGCCGAGCACGTGCTTGGCCGCGGCCGCGAATTCCGCGACTACGCCTATATCTACGTCGGCTCGTTCATCGGCGGCGGCATCGTGCTGGGCGACAAGGTGTTCCGCGGCCCGACCGGGAACGCCGGCGCGATCGGTCCACTGCCGGTGGTGACCGCGGCCGGCGGCGAAGGCCAGATACTCGACGTGGCGTCGATCTACCTGCTCGAGGCCGCGCTGCGCGAGGCCGGCGAGAACCCGCGCCGGCTCTGGACCGAGCCGGACGGCTGGGCCGCCTTCGATGCCCACGTCGAGCCCTGGATCGCCGCCGCCGCGCCGCATCTCGCGCGGGCCGTCACGACGCTGTGCGCGGTGATCGATTTCGAGGCCGTCCTGTTCGACGGCGCCTTCCCGCCCGAGGTTCGGGACCGGCTGGTGGCGGCGACGGCGGCGGAGATGGCCGCCCGCGACACCCGCGGCATCGCCGCCCCGCGGGTCGAGGCCGGCAGCATCGGACCGCACGCGCGGGAGATCGGCGCGGCGACCGCGCCCATCTTCGCCCGATACCTGCTGGTCAGCCATGACGGTCTGGGCGCCGCCTGAGCGCATCCGGGCGGCCGTTCCTGCCCGCCTTGTCGCTGCGCTCTAGCGCTGTTTCGGACCGATCTCGGGCAGGCTGATCCGCGCCACCTGTTCGGCGATCGGCGCGATCGCGAGCGGGTGGGTATCGGCGTCGAAGGCGTCCGGATCGTCGAGCGGCGACCAGGCGCCGCAGCTGTAGATCTCGAGCCCGCTGAACCGCGCCTTGTAGCCCATCTTCGGGCTGCCGGGGACCCAGTAGCCCAGGTAGACGTAGGGCAGGCCCAGTTGCCGGGCGATCTCGACGTGGTCGAGGATCACGTAGGTGCCGAGCGAGTCCCGGACATGCTCGGGGGCGAAGAACGAGTAGACCATGCTGAGCCCGTCATCGAGCACGTCGGTCAGGCAGACCGCCCGCAGACCCTCGCGCGGGCCCTCCGGGTCGTCGTCGGGGTGGCTGTATTCGATCAGCCGCGACCGCACCGGCGTCTCCTCGACCATCGCGGCGAATTCGAACAGGTCCATGTCGGCCATCCCGCCATCGGAATGGCGGCTGTCGAGGTAGTCCCGGAACAGCGCGTACTGCGCCTCGGTCGCCCAGGGCGACGACGCCTTGCGCACGAGGCCGCGGTTGCGGTTCATCACCCGCCGCTGGCTCCGCGACGGCTCGAATCGGGACACGTCGATCCGGGCCGACAGGCAGGCCGCGCAATCGGCGCAGGAGGGCCGGTAGAGGACGTTCTGCGACCGCCGGAACCCCTGCTTGGACAGCGCGTCGTTGAGCCGTTCGGCGTTCTCGCCCTGCAAGGCGGTGAACAGCTTCCGCTCCAGCCGCCCGGGAAGATAGGGGCAGGGTTGCGGGGCCGTCACGTAGAACTGGGGCGCGAGTGGAAGTGAATGCCGCATCGGGATCGAGCCTGCCTGACACGCGCGAGGTTAGCAACGGGCCTTGCGGTTTTGAAGCCCCCCGCTTCGGGGGAGGGGCGTTTCCGCCGCACCTGTCCTAGCAGGTGCGGCCCCGCCCGAAACGGGACGGGGCCGCGGCGCGGTCGGGCGGCCGGGAGGAGGAGCCGCCGCACCCGGGGGCGGGTCAGGAGGCCGCCGGCCGGCGCAGTTCGGGGATCCGCGGGACCGGGCGGTCCGGGTCGTCGGATCGGATCGCCGCCCGGTCATCGGTGCCGGTGCGCGTCCCGGGGTGCGGCACCTTACCAGTGTCCCGGCGGGTCTGCGGACCCGTCTCGGGGCCGGTCTGCTGCCCGGCGCGAGGGGTCTTGGCGCTTGCCGCGCGGCTCCGCATGAAGGCCTCGAACTCGGCGGCGTCCTTCGACGCCCGCAGCCGGCTCACGAAACCGTCGAAGCGGGCCTTCTCGGTTTCCAGCCGGGCCAGCATCTCGGACCGGTAGGATTCGAACGCGGTGCTGTCGGACGGCGTTGCCTGCGGCGCGGCGCCTCCGGGCTGCCGGCCCCTTCCGGGCGCGCCGGACAGGAGCGGGATGCGGGCCCATTGCAGCGCGTAGAAGGCGGCCAGCGGGACGCCGGCGGGCCAGAAGGCGTCGAGCGCCACGATCGAGGTGCTGATGGCGAAACCGGCGTAGAGCAGGATCGATAGGACCTGGACGCCGGTGGAGACGGGGCGGGACATGGGCGGGCTCGCGTGGTTACGGGGACGGCAGGGGCCGGACCCGCGGGGACGGGTCCGGCGATGGCGGGATCAGGCTTCGGCGGGGTCGCCCTCGGCATCGCCGCGGCGCGCCTCGCGGGCCCGCTCGTCCATGAACTGGTCGAATTCGGCCTTGTCCTTGGCTTCGCGCAGGCGCTGCAGGAAGGCTTCGAACTGGTCCTGCTCGTCCTCCAGCCGGCGCAGCGTTTCGGCCTTGTAGGCGTCGAAGGCGGCGTTGCCCGAGGATTTCATGGCCGCCTTCCACGAGGCGTGATGGGTGCGGGTGCGCTTGGCGCAGGTGCCGGTGAACATGCGTTTGCTCCAGATCATGTAGGCGAGAAGGGCGAGGCCGACGGGCCAGACGAAGACGAACCCGAGAACCATCGCGGCGATCCAGGCGCCCTTGCCGCGCTCGTCGAGCCAGCTTTCGGCCCGCTGGAACCAGTTGCCCTCCCGCACGGTGCGGGCATAGGGCGCCGAATGGTCGATCGGGGAGGTGGCGGTGTTCATCGGGGTCTCCTCAGTGGTTCGATGTGGGTCTGCGTGGATGTGAATGCCTTTCACATATCGTCAGATGGGACCGCCGACCGGCCCGGTCAAGGACTCATGTGAAGGTTTTTTACATTTCTGTCCGGCGCGATCGGGCCCGTCCTGTTAAGGCCCTGATTTCATGTGATAACCCGACGGCGGGCGGTGCCGGGCGCCGCGGTTCAGCGCGAACAGCCGCCGCCGGAATCGAGCGCCGCGGGCCCCGCTGCCAGCAGCGCCGCGGCCTCGGGCCCGGAGAGCAGGCCCACCGCCGCGCCGCCCGCGACCAGCTCGTCGAAGCGCGCCCGGTGCGCCGCCGGGTCGCGCAGCAGCCGGGACGGGGCGGGCAGCAGCGCCATCAGGCCGAGCGCGCTGCGCAGGTCGGATCCCGCCGCCGCGGCGCCGCCCTGCAGGTAGGCCCCGGCCGCCGCCTCCACCCCGATGCAGCCGCGACCGAGCCAGGCCCGCTGGCTCCAGGCCGCGAGGATCTCGTCCGGGGTCAGCCCGTCTGCCAGGGCGCGGACCACGTCTTCCTCGGCGCGCAGCCGCGCCGTCCCCCCGGTGGTCGGCGGCAGCAGGGTGCGGGCAAGGTAGCGGGTGATCGGCGACCCGGCGGCGGGCCGGTTGCGGAAGCCTGGGTCGAGGGCGATCAGGGCGGCCCGCGACAGCGCCGCCGGAACCGGGCGCGACAGGTCGATGCCGGGATCGGCGCGCAGGGCCGCGACCGGGTCGGCCGGCTCCTGCGCCCGGCCGGGTCCGCCGACCAGCCAGAGGGCGAGCCCGGCGGCCAGCAGGACGCGGGCGAGAGCGAGACGCGCCAAACGCCTCATGCGGTGAACCGCGCCGGGGTCGCGCCGCTGACCCGCAGCAGGTCCGCCGGGGCCGCGGCGAACAGGTGGCGCGGCGTGCCGGCGGCGGCATAGACCCGGTCGAACTCGGACAGGCGCTGGTCCCAGAAGGCCCGGATCGGGGTCAGGTGGCCGACCGGGGCGACGCCGCCGATGGCGAAGCCGGTCTGCGCCCGGACCGCCGCCGCGTCGGCCCGGTCCAGCGGCTCGCCCGCCAACGCCGCGGCGCGCGCGCCGTCCACCCGGTTGCCGCCCGCGGTCAGGAACAGGACGCAGGCGCCGCTGTCGTGACCCCGGAAGATGATCGACTTGACGATCTGGTCGAGCCGGCAGCCGACGACCGCCGCCGCCTGCGCGGCGGTCCGGGTCTCGCCCGGCATCTCGGTCACCGGGGCGTCAAGCCCGGCCGCCGCCAGCGCCGTTTCCACCCGCCTCAGACTCCGGCTCATCCCGTTTCCGCCCTGCCGTTGCGCCGGGCCGGACCATGCCCGGCCGCGGGACGATTGACCATCCCTGCCGGCGCGGGCACGGTCCGGCCATGAGCTTCGCGCGCCGCCTGACCCGCTGTCCCGACCCCCACGACCCGGCGATCGGCGCGGACGCGGCCGGGCATTATGCCGATCATCCGGCGGAAATCCGGGCACTGGTGGCGGGGGCGGCCGGGTGCAGCCCCTATCTCGCCGGGCTCTTGCACCGCGAGGCCGAGTGGTGCCGCGCGGCGCTCGACGATCCGGAGGGCGCGCGGGACGCGGTTCTGGCGGCAATCCCGGGTCTCGACCCCGCCGCCCTCAGGCCCGGCCTGCGCGCGGCCAAGCGGCGGCTGGCGCTGTTCGCGGCGCTGGCCGATCTCGGCGGGGTCTGGCCGCTGGAGGAGGTGACCGGGACGCTGACCCGGCTGGCCGACGCCGCCACCGACGCCGCGCTGCGCGCCTGCGTCAGGCAGGAGGCGGCGCGGGGCAAGCTGCCCGCGGGACAGGACGGCGCGGACGACGGCACCGGCGGCATGGTCGCGCTGGCGATGGGCAAGATGGGCGCGTTCGAGCTCAACTATTCCAGCGACATCGACCTGATCTGCCTGTTCGACGACAGCCGCTATTCACCCGACGACATCCCCGAGGTCCGCGCCGGGCTGGTCCGCGCCACCCGGCGGATGACCGCGCTGCTGAGCGACACCGACGCCGACGGCTACGTCTTCCGCACCGACCTGCGCCTGCGGCCGGATGCCAGCGTCACCCCGGTGGTGATCCCGATGGCGATGGCGGAACGCTATTACGAGAGCCTCGGCCGGACATGGGAGAGGGCGGCCTACATCAAGGCCCGGCCCGCCGCCGGCGACCGCGACGCCGGCGCGGCCTTCCTGCGCACCCTGACCCCCTTCGTCTGGCGCCGGCATCTCGACTTCACGGCGATCGAGGACGCGCACCGGATGCGGCTGCGGATCCGCGCCGACAAGAAGCTCTACGGCAGCGGCCTCGAGGGGATGAACCTCAAGCTCGGCCGCGGCGGCATCCGGGAGATCGAGTTCTTCACCCAGACCCGGCAATTGATCGCCGGCGGGCGCGATCCGTCGCTGCGGGTCCGGGGCACCGTCGAGGGGCTCGCCGCGCTTGCCGCCGCCGGATGGATCCCGGCGAAGACCGCCGCGACCCTGACCGACCATTACCGCGCCCACCGCGAGGTCGAGCACCGGCTGCAGATGATCGGCGACGCCCAGACCCACGACCTGCCGCGCGATGCTGCCGGGTTCGACCGGCTGGCCGCCTTCATGGGCCGCGATGCGGCGGGCCTGCGCCGCGATCTCGCCGACCGGCTGGACGAGGTCCATACCCTGACCGAGGGCTTCTTCGCGCCCGACGCGACGCCGCCCGCGCCGGGATTCGACCCCGAGATTACCGAGCGCTGGCTGACCTACCCGGCGCTACGGTCCGAGCGGGCGGTGGCGATCTTCAACCGGCTCCAGCCGCAACTGGCGGCGCATTTCCAGGACGCCGCGAAGCCCGACGAGGCGCTGGCCCGGTTCGATGGCTTCCTGTCCGGCCTGCCGGCGGGGGTCCAGCTGTTCTCGCTGTTCGAGGCCAATCCCGATCTGGTCCGGCTGATCGCCGACATCTGCGCCACCGCCCCGGCGCTGGCCAGCTACCTGTCGCGCAACGCGGGGGTCTTCGACGCGGTGATCGGCGGCGACTTCTTCGCGCCGTGGCCGGGGCAGGCGGCCCTGACCGCCGGCCTGTCGGCGGCGCTGGAGGAGACCGGCGACTACGAGGCGCGGCTCGACGCGGCCCGCCGCTGGCTCAAGGAATGGCACTTTCAGGTCGGGGTTCACCTGCTGCGGGTGCTGGTCGACGCGGACACCGCCGGCCGGCACTACGCCGATCTGGCGGAGGCGGTGCTGTCCGCGCTCTGGCCGGTTGTGGTGGCCGAATTCGCCCGGCGGCACGGCCCCCCGCCGGGCCGGGGGGCGGTGGTGCTCGGCATGGGGTCGCTGGGGGCCGGCTGGCTGACCGCGACCTCCGACCTCGACCTGATCGTGATCTACGATGCCGACGGGGTGGAGACGTCCGAGGGCCGCCGCCCGCTGCCGTCGCGGACCTACTACGCAAGGCTGACCCAGGCGCTGGTGACCGCGCTGCAGGCGCCGATGGCCGAGGGCCGGCTCTACGAGGTGGACATGCGGCTGCGGCCCTCGGGCAAGCAGGGGCCGGTGGCGACCTCCTTTGCCGCGTTCCGGTCCTACCAGCGCGACGACGCCTGGACCTGGGAACACCTGGCGCTGACCCGGGCGCGGCCGGTGACCGGCGCAGCGGACCTCGCCGCGGATGTCGAGGCGTTCCGGCGCGAGCTTCTGCAGGAGAAGTCGCGGGGCGCCACGATCCGCGCCGACGTGGCCGAGATGCGCCGCCGGCTTGCCGAGGCCAAGCCGGGCGGCCCCTGGGACGCCAAGGACGGGCCGGGCCGGCTCACCGAGATCGAGCTCTTCGCCGCGATGGGGGCGTTGCAGGCTGGCAGCGCGGCGCAGGACCCGGAGGCGCAGATCGCGGTGGCCGAGGCCGCCGGGCAGCTGGGTGCCGGGGCCGCCGGGGCCCTGCGCGCGGCGCACCGGCTGTTCCGCGCGGTGCAGGCGACGGGCCGGCTGCTGACCGAGGGTCCGATCGATCCGGATACCGTTGGCGAAGGCGGCCGCCGCCTTATGTTGCGCGCGACGGGCGCCGCCGATGTCGCCGGGCTGACCGCCGAGATGGAGGCGCGCAGCGCCGCCGCGGCGGCGGCCATCACCGCAGGACTGGAGGACTAGGGATGCGCGACGCGCTGGACCCGAAGGGGCTGATCCGCGAGGCCTACCGGATCGAGGGGATCGGCGCGGCGGAATGCCGGTCGATCTTTCTCGACTGGGCGCTGTCGCTGGGCGACGGGGTCACGCCCGAGGCGGCGATCCCCGAGCTTCTGGCCCGCCATGCCGACGCGCCGCCGGATCATCCGATGACCCGGACCCTGGGGGAGGGGCTCGGCGCGCCGGTCCGCCCGGTGCGGCGCGGCGGCCGCGGCGGGCGGCTGAAGGGCTGAGCCGACCGGCGGGGCCCGGCGGTCCCCGGGTCAGCGGGGCAGGGCGGCCGCCTCGCGCGCCAGCGCGGTGATCCCGTCCCAGTCCCCGGCGAGGACCTTGTCCTTCGGCGCGACCCAGCTGCCGCCGACGCAGAGCGTGTTGGGCAGCTTGAGGTAGTCCGGCGCGTTGGCGAGGCTGACGCCGCCGGTCGGGCAGAACCGGATCTGCGGCAGCGGCGAGGCCAGCGAACCCAGGGCCCTGGCGCCGCCCGCCGCCTCGGCGGGGAAGAACTTGGCCACGGTGTAGCCCCGTTCGAGCAGCGCCATCGCCTCGCTCGCGGTGGCCGCCCCGGCAAGGATCGGCAGTTCGTTGGCTTCGGCGGCGTCGAGCAGCCTGTCCGTGGCGCCGGGCGAGACGCCGAAGGTTGCGCCCGCCGCCTTGGCGGCCTCGACGTCGGCGGGGGTCAGCAGCGTGCCGGCCCCGACCACGCCGCCCTCCACGGTCGCCATCTCGCGGATCACGTCGAGCGCGGCGGGGGTGCGCAGCGTGACTTCCAGCGCCGGCAGGCCGCCGGCGACCAGCGCGGCGGCCAGCGGCACGGCATGGGCCGCGTCCTCGACCACCAGCACCGGGATCACCGGGGCGAGGCGGCAGACCTTGGCGGTCAGTTCCGATGCGGTTTCGGGTGTCATGCTTTCAGCCTCCGGCGGGGATATTTGGGGTCCAAGGAAAGGCTCAGACGACGACGCCGGCGCCGTCGGCGGCATGGCCCACGGTGCGGCGGAAGATCTCGAACAATTCGCGCCCGACGCCGTTGCCGTTGCCGCTCAGGTCCGCCTCGGCCAGCGGCCGGTCGGACAGGTCGGCGAGGCATTCGAGCGTGCCCTTCGTCGCGTCGAGCCGCAGCCGGTCGCCGTCCCGGATCCGGGCGATGGGGCCGCCGTCGGCGGCCTCGGGGCAGACATGGATCGCCGCCGGCACCTTGCCGCTGGCCCCCGACATCCGCCCGTCGGTGACCAGCGCCACCTTGAGGCCGCGGTCCTGCAGCACCGCCAGCGTCGGGGTCAGGGCATGCAGTTCCGGCATCCCGTTCGACTTCGGACCCTGGAACCGGACCACGACGATCACGTCCTCGGTGAACTCGCCCGCCTTGAAGGCGGCCTTCACCGATTCCTGGTCATGGAACACCCGGGCCGGCGCCTCGATCACGTGGCGCTCGGGAGCGACCGCGGAGACCTTGATGACGCCGCGCCCGAGGTTGCCGGCCAGCTGCACCAGGCCGCCGCTGGCCTGGAACGGGTCCGAGGCGGGGCGCACGATCTTGTCGTTGAGGCTCTCGCGGGGGCCGGGCTGGTAGGTGAGCCCGGCGTCGCTCAGCTTCGGCTCGCGGGTGTAGTGATGCAGACCGTCGCCGGCGACGGTCTTGGTGTCGGGATGCAGCAGCCCGGCTTCGAGCAGTTCGCCGATCAGGTATTGCAAGCCGCCCGCGGCGTGGAAGTGGTTCACGTCGGCAAGCCCGTTGGGATAGACCTTGGCCATCAGGGGGGTCACCGAGGAGATCTCGGCGAAGTCGTCGAGGTCGAGCATCACCCCGGCAGCCCGCGCCATCGCCGGCAGGTGGATCACCAGGTTGGTCGATCCGCCTGTCGCCATCAGCCCGACGATGCCGTTGACGAAGGCCTTCTCGTCGAGGATCGAGGCCACCGGGCGGTAGTCGTTGCCGAGCGCCGTGATCTGGAGCGCGCGCTCGGTCCCGGCCACGGTGAGGGCGTCGCGCAGGTCGGTGCCGGGGTTGACGAAGGACGCGCCGGGCAGGTGCAGGCCCATCACCTCCATCAGCA
The DNA here is from genome assembly GCA_041628615.1 of Paracoccaceae bacterium. Taxonomy (GTDB): domain Bacteria; phylum Pseudomonadota; class Alphaproteobacteria; order Rhodobacterales; family Rhodobacteraceae; genus JAMWZF01. Next base: position 20,606 of record JBFKOW010000016.1, read on the forward strand.
TCTGGTTGGTGTTGGCGGTGCCGTAGAAGGTGCAGGTGCCGGGCCCGTGGTAGGAGGCCATCTCGGCCTCCATCAGCTTGTCCCGGCCGACTTCGCCGGCGGCGAACTTCTGCCGGACCTTGGCCTTCTCGTCGTTCGGCAGGCCGCTGGTCATCGGTCCGGCAGGCAGGAACACGCCGGGGATGTAGCCGAAGGTGGCGGCCGCGATCACGAGGCCGGGCACGATCTTGTCGCAGACCCCGAGATAGACGGCGGCGTCGAACACGTTGTGGCTGAGTCCGACCCCGGCGGCCAGCGCGATCACGTCGCGCGAGAACAGCGACAGCTCCATCCCGGTCTGGCCTTGGGTGACCCCGTCGCACATCGCCGGAACCCCGCCCGCGACCTGCGCGGTGCCGCCGGCGGCGCGGGCGGCGCGACGGATGATCTCGGGATAGCGCTCGAACGGCTGATGCGCCGAGAGCATGTCGTTGTAGGCGGTGATGATGCCCAGATTCGGTGTCGGCTCGTCGGTCAGGCGCGGCTTGTCCTCGCCCATCGCGGCATAGGCATGGGCCAGGTTGGAGCAGCTCATCGCCTTGCGCTTGGGCCCGGCGGAAGCGGCGGCGTCCATCCGCTCAAGATAGCGACCGCGGGTGGCGGCGCTTCGCGCAACGATCCGTTCGGTGACGCGGGCGATTGTCGAATTCAGCGGCATCGGTGTCTCCTTTTGGTGACGCCGGGTGTATACTAAGACAAGTTAGCGCTAACAATCCCACGTCGGGTGTTTTTTTGCCTTATTCCACCATAAGCACGTGACCCAAGGGAAAGGCTGGCGTCAAGAAACCGTAAATCGGACAGGGATCGTCCCTAATTCCGCCTTAACCATGTGTTTTCCTCTTCCTGCCACCCTGGGGGGTGACACCAGAAAAGGGGCAGAAGTCCCGAGGAGCAGTAGAATGATTGTTCGCAAGTCCGTCGCGCTGGTCGCTCTGGCCGCGCTTCTGGCCGGGTGTGCCTCCCCCCAGATCGTGACGCGATCCGCTGGCATCGACCTTGTCAGCGCGGTCGCCGTGACTGGAATGTACCGGTAGGCCGAACACCGGGCCGCCCCCGGGCGCGGCCCCTCGGACGTCCCGGTTCGCCCCGGAGGAGGGACGACTATGAAGACGGGACGACTTGTCCTCATCGCGGCCGCGCTCCTTGTGGCGGCCGGCTGTTCCGGGCTGGCGGTCGGACCGGCTGCACCGACTCAAGCGGGCATTCTGACCAAGGCGGCCAGCGCCGCCGCGCCCGAGAGCCGCAGCGCCGGCCGGGACTACGCGGTGCGCGAGGTCCGGGTCCTCGTGCCGGAAGGTCTCAGCGTCTCGGAGGCCAACAGCTACTATCCCATCGCCGACATCGTCTGGCGCGGCGATCCGCGGGGTGACCGGAAGTCGCAGGTTGCCGACATCCTGCGGACGGCGTTCGAGGCCGGGACGGCCGGTCTCGCCGGCGACACGCCGGTCGTCGCGACGCTGACGTTGCGCCGCTTCCACTCGCTGACCGAGCGGACCCGATACACCGTCGGCGGGGTGCACTCGATCCGTTTCGATCTCGAGGTGACCCATGCCAGGACAGGCGCGGTCCTGGAACCGTCCCGCTGGATCGTCGCCGATCTCGACGGGCTGGGCGGCGAGGCCGCGCTGCGCGCTGACGAAAGGGGCGAAGGGCAGAAGGTGCGGATCACGCGGCACCTGACGGACCTCGCGCTGCGGGAACTGGGGCCGCTGCCCGGCGACGCCGATTAGGCCGGCCGCACCGGCGCGGGTGACCCGCCGACCGGGCTTCCCCCGATCCCGACAAGAGGATAGAGGACGGGCGCATGGACCCGTCCCCGCTCCCCGTGATCCGCCTGAAACCGAAGGCCGACGCCCGCCGTGTGCGCCATGGCGCGCCCTGGATCGAGGCGGGCGACCTCGTGCTCGACCGGCGGACCCGGTCGCTTGCCCCCGGCAGCATCGCCCTGCTCGAGGATGCGGACCGCGGCCCGCTCGGTGTCGTCGCGGTCCACCCCGAGGCCCGCATCGCCGCCCGCATGCTCGACAGAGACCCGGCGGCCCGGGTCGATGGCGCGTGGCTCTCGGCCCGGCTGGCGCGGGCGCTGGCCCTGCGCGAACGGCTGTTCGGGACGCCGTATTACCGTCTGGTTCATGCCGAAGCGGATGACCTTCCGGGGCTGATCGTCGACAGGTTCGGCGATATCGCGGTGATCCAGCCGAACGCGGCGTGGATCGAGGCCCGGCTGCCGGAACTCGTCGAGGCGCTGCGATCGGTGGCCGGGATCGGGGTCTGCGTCAAGAACGCCGGGTCCCGCGCGCGCAAGCTGGAGGGGCTCGACGAGGCGGGCGCGGTGCTTGCCGGATCCGCCCCCGAAGGCCCGGTTCCGGTGCAGATGAACGGGGCGACCTACCTCGCCGACCTGACCGGCGGCCAGAAGACCGGGCTGTTCTACGACCAGCGCCCGAACCATGCCGCGGTCGCCCGGCTCGCCGCGGGCGCCCGGGTGCTCGACGTGTTCTCTCACATCGGCGGTTTTTCCCTCGCGGCGCTGGCGGCCGGCGCGGCGGGGGCGGTGGCGGTGGATGCCTCGGATGCGGCGCTGGCGCTGGCCCGCGGCGGCGCCGAGGCGAGCGGATTGGCGGACCGGTTCGCAACCCGCGCCGGGGACGGATTCGAAGTGCTGGCAGCGCTGGGTGCGGCGGGCGAGAGCTTCGACATCGTGGTGTGCGACCCGCCGGCCTTCGCCCCGGCCAAGCCGGCGCTGCAGGCCGGGCTCCGGGCCTACGAACGGGTGGCGCGGCTGGCCGCGCCGCTGGTGGCGGAGGGCGGGTTCCTCGTGCTCTGTTCCTGCTCCCACGCCGCCGATCTGCGGAGTTTCTCGCAGGCATGCCAGCGGGGCATCGGCCGGGCGGGGCGGGTCCCGCGGCTGATCCGCACCGGCTTCGCCGGGCCTGACCACCCGGTGCATCCGGTCCTGTCGGACAGCGGTTATCTCAAGTGCCTGACCTATCGTCTGTGACCGGGCCGGCCGTGGCCGGGCGACTGTTCCTCGATGCCTGCGTCCTCTACCCGACCGTGATGCGCGAGGTGCTGATCGGCTGCGCCGCCGCGGGATTGTTCGAGCCCCGCTGGTCCGACCGGGTGCTGGAGGAATGGGCGCGGGCAGCGGCGAAACTGGGAGCCGGGGGCGAGGCGATCGCCCGGGGCGAGATCGCCGCGCTCCGGGCGGCGTTTCCGAATGCGTCTGTGTCCCGCGGGGCGGTGACGGAGGCGCGGTTCTGGTTGCCGGATGCCGCCGACATCCACGTGCTGGCCAGCGCCGTGGCCGGGCACTGCGACGGGATCGTGACGCTGAATGTCCGCGACTTCCCGCGCCACATCCTCGCCGAGGAGGGCCTGCAAAGGTGGGATCCGGACGGGCTGCTGATGGCGCTGCACGACGCTGCGCCGGGCACGGTCCGGAACGTGGCCGAAAAGGTCCTCGCCGAGGCGCGGCGGCTGTCGGGCGAGGACTGGGAGATGCGGCGCCTCCTGCGCAAGGCGCGGCTGCCGCGGCTGGGAAAGGCGCTGGCCGCCTGAGCGACGGCGAATTTTCGACGAAAATTCGTCACGCGCCAGGATCTTACGGCGCGCTCTTGAAGTGCTTCGACAGCTTCAGACCCTGTCCCTGGTAGTTCGACGCGATCTCCTGCCCGTAGAGCGTCGCCGGTACCTCGGCCATCCGCTCATAAACCAGCCGGCCCACGACCTGCCCGTGTTCGAGAACGAACGGCGCCTCGTGGCAGCGGACCTCCAGCACGCCCCGCGCCGGCACCCCGTAGCCGAAGCCGGGATCGAAGAACCCCGCGTAGTGCACCCGGAACTCGCCCACCATCGCGAGGTAGGGCGCCATCTCGGCGGCATGGGTCGGCGGGATGGTCACCGCCTCCCGGCTCACCAGGATGTAGAAGGCGCCGGGATCGAGCACCAGCCGGCCCCGGTTGGCCTGCAGTTCCTCCCAGAACTCGGCCGGGTCGTAGTGCCCGATCCGGTCCAGATCGATGATCCCGGCATGGGGCTTGGCCCGGAACCCGACCCGGCCGCCGCCCTCGGGGGCGAGATCGACCGAGAAGCCCAGCCCGCCCTCGATCACCGGCGCGGTACTGACCAGCGGCGTCCGTTCGTGCAGGCGCGCCAGTTCGGCATCCGACAGCACCGCCTGCCCGTCGCGGAACCGGATCTGGTTCAGCCGCATCCCCGGCCGCACGAGGACCGAGAAGGACCGGGGGCAGATCTCGGCGTAGAGCGGCCCCGTGTAGCCCGGCGCGATCCGGTCGAACTCGGTGCCGCCGTCGGTGATCAGCCGGGTCAGCAGGTCCAGCCGGCCGGTCGAGCTCTTGGCATTGGCCACCGCCGACAGGCCGCCGGGCAGGGCCAGCCGCTCCATCAGCGGCACCACGTAGACGCAGCCCTTTTCCAGCACCGCGCCTCCCGACAGGTCGATCCGGTGCATCTCGAACTCGTTCAGCCGGTCCGCGAGGCTTCGGCCGCGCCCGGCCAGAAAGGAGGCCCGCACCCGGATCGCCTCGGTGCCGAGGCGCAGGTCGAGACTGGCGGGCTGGATCTGGCCGTCGGTCAGCGGCTGGTCCGCGGCGATCGCGCCGGCCTCGGCAAGGGCGGCGATCCGCTGGCTGGGCAGCACCCCTGTCATCTCGCGCCCCTCCCGTGCAAATCGCCCGCCGGACCGGGGGTCGCGGCGGGCGGTTTGTGTTGGTCGGGCTAGCAGGACTTGAACCTGCGACCTTCCGTCCCCCAGACGGACGCGCTACCAGGCTGCGCCATAGCCCGACGTGGGGGCCTTTCTACCCATTGCGGGGGCCAAGGCAAGGGCGGAATCGCCGCCCCTCAGCCGCGTTCCATCCGCTCGGCGACGGCGGTCAGCCGGGCGAGCAGGGGCCGCGCGCGCGCCCCTCGGGCGGCCAGCGCGCCGGGCGGCAGGGCGATGAGGTCGCCGAGAATATGCGGGATCGGCTCCGGTCCGATCTCGGGAATGACCGGCGCGGGGGGGGCGTCGGAAATGTCCGGCGCTGCCGGGTGTCCGCCCGAGTCGAGACTGTCCCAGACATCGGTCTCGGTTTCGGTCCCGGGCGCTGCATCGGCATCGGCCGCCGCACCGGCCGGTTCCGTCATGTCCGGCGAGATATCCGGCGGATCGGCGGCCTCCGTGGTCGCGGAGGCGACTTCGGCGGCCTCTTCGCCGCCCGGTTCCGCCGCCCCGTCGGTTGCCGGGTCCGGCAGTCTCGACGCGAAGGGCAATCCGGGCGCCGCCTCGGATGCGTGCTGTTCCGGGAGGTCTTCCTCCAGCGTCGCGGCCTCGGGCAGCGGGGCCGGACCGGCGTCCGTCTGCGCCTGGGCCGGGTCCGGGTCGGTGTCCGGATCTGTCGCGGTTTCCGGTTCGGCGGGCGCGGTCCCGGCTGTCGGGGACGGTGGGACCGCCGGCGCCTCGTCGGGCTCCGCGGCCTCGGCGGTGGCGTCCGCAGGCTTGGCGTCCTCGGTCTCGGCGGGCGGCGGTGTCCGGTGGGGGGCGAACGCGACGACGTTGTCCGCGTCCGCCGGCGCGGCGGCCTCCGGGACCGACTCCGCCGCGGTCGCCTCGATCAGGTCGGCGTCTTCCTCGCCGATCGGGGTCGGGCCGAGGGAGGCAACGTATTTCACGCCCTTCTCGCGCAACAGCTTCTGCGCGCCCTTGATCGTCATGCCCTGCTCGTGGAGCAGGGTCTTGATTCCGCCGAGCAGGGCCATGTCGTCGGGGCGGTAATAGCGCCGTCCGCCGGCCCGCTTCACCGGGCGAACCTGGCTGAACTTCGATTCCCAGAACCGCAGCACGTGGGCCGGTGTATCAAGCCACTCCGCGACCTCGGAAATGGTGCGGAAGGCGTCGGGGGACTTGGCCATGATCTCCGGTCAGCGCTTGTTGCCTGCCGCCACCCGGTCCTTCATCAGGTGGCTGGGCCGGAAGGTCAGCACACGGCGGGGCAGGATCGGCACTTCCTCGCCGGTCTTCGGATTGCGGCCCATGCGGGCGGCCTTCTCGCGGACCGAGAACGTGCCGAAGGAACTGATCTTGACGGTCTCGCCCCGGACGAGGGCGTCGGACACATGGGTCAGGACGCTCTCGACGAGTTGCGCGCTGTCGTTGCGCGAAAGGCCGACCTCCTGGTGCACGGCTTCGGCCAGATCCATCCTGGTCAGCGTTCTGTCCGCCATGTCGGTCCCTCCACTTTGCGCACGACATTAGTCAGCCGCCAGAATCGGAGTCAATAACAACGGCTTGCCAAGCGGGCCTGATCCGCGGCCCGCCGCCGGCCCGGAAGCCTACCAGCGCAGCACCACCGCGCCCCAGGCAAGGCCGCCGCCGATCGCCTCGGCCACCAGAAGATCGCCCTCCCGGATCTGGCCCCGGTCGCGGCCCACCGACAGCGCCAGCGGGATCGACGCCGCCGAGGTGTTGCCGTGGTCCTGCACCGTGACCACGACCCGGTCCATCGGCACGTCGAGCTTCTTCGCCGTGGCCTGGATGATCCGGATGTTGGCCTGGTGGGGTACGATCCAGTCGACGTCCGCGTGGCTCAGCCCGGCCTTGCCGAGGGCGGTGTCGGCCGTGGCGGCGAGCTTCTCGACCGCGTGGCGGAACACTTCGCGGCCCTGCATCCGCAGCACGCCCGTCGAGCGGGTCGAGACCCCGCCATCGACATAGAGGATGTCGCGGTAGCGGCCGTCGGAGTTGAGATCGGTGGCCAGGATGCCGCGGTCGTCCGGGCCGCCGGCGCTGTCCTGCGCCTCGAGCAGCAGGGCGCCCGCGCCGTCGCCGAACAGCACGCAGGTGCCCCGGTCGGTCCAGTCCATGATCCGCGAGAAGGTCTCGGCCCCGATCACCAGCACCCGCCGGGCCTGGCCCGACCGGATCAGCGCATCGGCATTGGCCAGCGCATAGACGAATCCGGCGCAGACCGCCTGCACGTCGAAGGCGAAGCCCTGCTGCATCCCCAGCGCGTTCTGCACCATCGTCGCGGCGGACGGAAAGGTCAGGTCGGCGGTGGAGGTGGCGAGCACGATGGCATCGACATCCGCGGCGGTCAGCCCTGCATCGGCGAGCGCCGCCTGCGCCGCGCGGGTCGCGAGGTCCGAGGTGGTCTCGCCCTCTGCGGCGAAATGACGGCGCTCGATGCCGGACCGGCTGCGGATCCATTCGTCGCTGGTGTCGAGACATTCCTCGAACTCGGCGTTCTCGACGACGCGTTCGGGCAGGTAGTGGCCCACGCCGCGGACGACCGCGCGCAGTGTCTGGCCAGGTGTCATGTCGTTGCCGTGCCCGTTCGCGATGTGGCCCGGGCGGATGCTTCCGCGTCGGACCGGTTCAAGTCCCCCGGGGTATCTTGGGCATGGGCCGCGGCGGATGCAACCCGCGCCGCGAGCCGGTCGGAGAAACCGCTCGTGGCCAGCCGCGCGGCGAGGTCCAGCGCGGCGGCGATGCCCGTGGCGTCGGCCGACCCATGGCTCTTGACGACGGTGCCGTTCAGCCCGAGGAACACCCCGCCGTTGACCCGGCGGGGGTCGATCCGCTTGCGCAGCCGGCGGAGCGAGGTCACCGCCAGCAGCGCGGCAATGCGCGACAGCGGGCTCTTGTTGAAGGCGTCCCGCAGCAGTTCGGAGATCAGCGTCGCGGTGCCTTCGCCGGTCTTCAGCGCGACATTGCCGGTGAAGCCGTCGGTGACGATCACGTCGACCCGCGCCGAGGGCAGGTCGCCGCCTTCCACGAAGCCCACGAACTCGAATTCGCCGTCGCGGGCGGCCCGGCCGATCAGGTCGTGGGCGACCTTCAGTTCGGCGCGGCCCTTGTGGTCCTCGACGCCGACGTTGAGCAGGCCGACCCGCGGCCGCCCGATGCCGAGCCCGTTGCGGGCGTAGGAGGCGCCCATCAGGGCGTAGGTCAGCAGATCGTCCTGGTCCGCCCGGATGTCGGCCCCGGCGTCCAGCATCACGTTGAACCCGGACGGGTTGCGCGAGGGCCAGAGGCAGGCGATGGCCGGGCGATTCACGCCCTCGACCTTGCGCAGCCGCACCATCGAGACGGCCATCAGCGCGCCGGTGTTACCGCAGGAAACGCAGACCTGCGCCTCGCCGTCGCGCACCGCGTCGATTGCCGACCACATCGAGGTGTCCTTGCCGTGCCGCATGACGTGGCTCGGCTTGTCGGCCATCGACACCACCCCGGACGCGTCGCGCAGCGTCAGTCGGGCCCGGTCGATGCGCCAGCGGGCGATCAGGGTGTCGAGTTCCGCCCTGGGCCCGTGCAGGATCACCTGCACGCCGGGCGTCGATGTCAGGAACGCCGCCACTCCCGCCACGATTGCGGCGGGGCCCTGGTCGCCGCCCATCGCGTCGACGGAAATGACGGCGCCGGGCGCCGTGGCGCCCGGCCTGGAGGATTTGCCCGGCAGAGGGTCAGTCACCGGACGCGCAGCCTCAGGCCGCGTCGTCGTCCAGGTCGATCTCGGGCGTCATCGCGACGACCTCGCGGTCGTCGTAGTGGCCGCAGGACGGGCAGACATGGTGCGGGCGCTTCAGCTCACCGCAGTTGCTGCACTCGTTCGGGTTGGCCCCGCTCAGCGCATGGTGCGAGCGGCGGTTGTTGCGGCGGGATTTGGAGACTTTGTTCTGCGGGACGGCCATGTCGCAACCTCGGGTCTTGGCTTCGGGGCGCGTCGCGGCGGCGCCCGGTCATCGGATCAGTGTCGGGTCGTTCGGGGCCGTCTATGACAGTCTTTCAGCCCTGTCGAGCGCCTCCGGAACGGGAGCGCGGAAAATACGCGGATTTCTCGAGCCCGCAAGTGTTTTTTCGGGGCTCAGTCGGCGTCCCCGCCGCCGAGCTTGTCGCGCAGTCCCGCCAGTCCCGCGAAGGGGCGGGCGGCCTCGTCCGTCATCGGGGTCTTGCCCGGTTCGGTCACCACCAGCGCCACCTCCTGCGCCTCGGCGCGGCGCGGGAAGGCGGGCAGGGCGAGGCTCAGCGCCTCGACCGCGACGGCATAGAGATCGAGCGTTTCGGGCAGCGGCTCGGTATCGGTGTCCTCGGGCATCTCGACCTCGCCGCCCAGCGGTTCGGCCTCCGGCGCGTCGGGGCTGTAGTAGCGGGTCACCGCCTCGTCGATCCGGGTGGTCACCGGCTCCAGCGTGGCCACGCAGGTCTGGATCGCGGTCGCCCCCAGCAGCCCGTCCAGCCGCCAGCCCCGCGCCCCCTCGGGCCGCAGCGTCGCCGCGAACCGGAACTTGCGCAGTTCGGGCAGATCGAGCGCTTCCGCCAGCGCCGCGCGCGCCGGCGCGTCCGGTTCGAGCACGAAATCGCGCGCCGGACCGGCGGGCGGCAGATCGGCGAGGCGGAGCAGGTGCTGCGGCAGGGGGGCGATGGCGCCAACCTCCTTGAAGTGCGGTGCGACGTTGATGTAAGCGGAAACGAAACCAGTCAAGAGCGTGCCGGGTCGGACCCCCGGGGCGGCCATCGCGGGGCGCGGATGAACGGGCGGACCGACAGTCAGAGGCGGAGATCGGCGGCCGGCCTGCGGGGCGGGCTGCTGGCGGGTCTCGTCGCTTTCGCGGTCACGGCCTGCACCCCGCTCTACCGCAACCACGGCTACATCCCCAGCGACGAGGACCTGTCCGGCGTGATCGTCGGCATCGACACCCGCGACACCGTGGCCGACGTGATCGGTCCGCCGACGGCGAACGGCGTGCTGAACGACGGCGGGTTCTACTACGTGCAGAGCCGGTTCCGGACCGTAGGCCCGTTCCGGCCCGACGAGATCGACCGGCAGGTCGTGGCGATCTCCTTCGACGCGGAGGGAATCGTCGCGAATATCGAGAGATTCGGTCTCGAGGCCGGCCGCGTCGTGGTGCTGAACCGCCGCGTGACCGAGGACAACGTGCGCAATACCTCGTTCATCCGCCAGCTTCTGGGCAGCGTCGGCAACGTCAGCGCAGAGGACCTGCTGGGCGAGCCCTGACCGGGCTCTGACTGGGCTCTGGCCGGGACAGCGCGGCTTCTCAGAGTCTCCGCAGCGCCGTGGCGAGATCGCCGTAACCGGTGAAGCGCCGTTCGAAATCGAGCTTGAGGAACGCCGCGCAAGCCTTTGCCTTTTCGGTCAGATCCGGGTCGTCGGTCTGCGCGAGGTAGACGAGGCGCCGGTAGTTCCCGAAATACATCTCGGCCAGTTCCGGGTGCCGGTCGAGCCCCAGCGGCCGGGTGACGAAGGCGTCGAACTGCCGGGCGAGGAAATCGGTCAGGTAGAAGGCGTCGATCTCGTCCCGCGCGCCGAAGGCGGCATTGCCCTCGAAGAAGCTGTAGCAATGCGGGCCGGCGATCATCTCGACGCCGAGCCGGTCGCAGACGCCTTGCAGGAGCCCGCCGGTGCCGCAATCGGCGTAGGCGACGAACACCGCGTCGAACCGGTCGCGATGCTTGCGCACCGCCGTTTCCACCGCCTCGGGGATCCGCTCGGGGTGATTGTGCAGGATCGCGGGGAGGCAGGTCAGCGACAGGTGGTCCCAGCGGTTCAGATCGCGCAGCGCGATGATCTCGCGGGCCAGGGCGCCGCAGGCGATGACCAGAACCCGGCCCCGGCCATCGGGCGGCAGCCCGAGGTCGCGCAGGTCGCTGTCCGTCAGGTCGCCGGGGCCGGTCATGGGGTGCGGTCCGTTTTCGACAGTGGCCGGGAACCCGCCGTTTCCGGCGTGTCCGGTCTCAGCCCGCCGCCATCTGGTTGTGCTTGCGGGCGACGAAAGCCTTGGCGGTCTCGACCGCGACGGCCGCGTCCCGGCAATAGGCGTCGGCGCCGATCGCCCGGCCGAATTCCTCGTTCAGGGGGGCGCCGCCGACCAGCACGATGTAGTCGTCGCGGATGCCCTTTTCCTTCATCGTGTCGATCACGACCTTCATGTAGGGCATCGTCGTGGTCAGCAGGGCCGACATGCCGAGGATGTCGGGCTGCTCGGTCTCGAGCGCGTCGAGGTATTTCTCGACCGCGTTGTTGATCCCGAGATCGACCACCTCGAAGCCCGCGCCCTCCATCATCATCGACACGAGGTTCTTGCCGATGTCGTGGATGTCGCCCTTGACGGTGCCGATCACCATCTTGCCGACGCGCGGCGCGCCGGTCTCGACCAGCAGCGGCTTGAGGATCGCCATGCCGGCCTTCATCGCGTTGGCGGCCAGAAGCACCTCCGGGACGAACAGGATCCCGTCGCGGAAGTCGTTGCCCACGATGGTCATGCCGCCGACGAGGGCCTCGGTGAGCACGCGGTAGGGGGCCCAGCCGCGCTCGAGGAGGATATTCACTCCCTCGACGATCTCGTCCTTGAGCCCGTCGTAGAGATCGTCGAACATCTGCTGGACAAGCTCTTCGTCGTCGAGCTCGCTCAGGATGATCTCGTCGTCGTCCTCTGACATGGTCTTGCGCCTCCGCTACCCGGGCCCGCGTGAATTGCGCCTAAATGCGCCAGATGGACGCGGGCGGTCTGAACCGATTGCGACACTGCCTGCCGCGCCAACGACCTGCACGCAAATGAATTATCCGGGGGACAGGTATGAGGGGGGTTAACATGTTCCGTTTTTGTTCTATCATCGGGACATGTCAGGACCGGACTTCTCCCGCCCGGATATCGAATCCGCCCGGCGCCGCGGTCGCGCCGCGCGGTCCAATGCCGCCGGGCGCTTCGAGGCCCTGAGCCGGGAGGTCGTCGACGACGGCTGGGCGGCCGATGACGATCTGCCGCCGCTGCGGACCGAGGTGGCCGAGGAGCGTCCGCGCACCGCGATCACCCGCAACGCCTCGCCCGACATCCCGTTCGACCGATCGATCAATCCCTACCGGGGCTGCGAGCACGGCTGCATCTACTGCTTCGCGCGGCCGTCCCATGCCTGGCTGGGCCTGTCCCCGGGGCTGGATTTCGAGACCCGGCTGATCGCCCGGCCCGGCATCGCCGAGGTGCTGCGGCGCGAGCTGTCGCGTCCGGGCTACGTCCCGGCGCCGATCGCGATCGGCACCAACACCGACGCCTACCAGCCCGCCGAGCGCGGGCGGCGGGCGATGGCGGCGATCCTCGCGGTGCTGGCCGAGACCCGGCACCCGGTGACGATCACCACCAAGGGCACGCTGGTCGAGCAGGACCTCGGCGTGCTGGCCGGGATGGCGGCCGAGGGGCTGGTATCGGTGGGGATCTCGGTGACGACGCTGGACCGGGCGGTGGCGCGGGCGATGGAGCCGCGCGTGCCGGGCCCGGCCCGGCGGCTGCAGGCCATCGAACGGCTGGCGGCGGCGGGGGTGCCGGTGCGGATCATGGTCTCGCCGGTGATTCCCGCGCTGACCGACCACGAACTCGAGGCGATCCTCGCGGCCGGCGCGGCGGC
>JBFKOW010000017.1:0-30854 GCA_041628615.1 Paracoccaceae bacterium
CGGCCCCGTCCTTGCGGTCGGGATCCGGGGCGACTGGTCCGGCGGGCTTGGCCCGGCGGACTGGGCGGCGCTGCGGTTCACGGTCTGGCAGGCGGCGCTGTCGGCGCTGTGCTCGGCGGCGCTGGCGGTGCCGGTGGCGCGGGCGCTGGCCCGGCGGCGGTTTCCGGGGCGGGGCCTGCTGCTGACCCTGCTCGGGGCGCCGTTCCTGCTGCCGGTGATCGTCGCCGTGCTCGGCCTGATCGCGGTGTTCGGACGAAACGGCTGGATCAGCGCCGGCCTGGTCGCGCTGGGCCTGCCGCCGCTGTCGATCTACGGGCTGACCGGGGTGGTCCTTGCCCATGTGTTCCTCAACCTGCCGCTGGCGACGCGGCTGATCCTGCAGGGCTGGCAACGGATCCCGGCCGAGCGGCTGCGGCTGGCGGCGGCGCTGGACGCGCCGGTCTGGCGGACGGTGGAGCGGCCGATGCTGCGGCAGGTCCTGCCCGGCGTGGTCGCGGTGATCTTCGTGATCTGCCTGAACTCCTTCGCGGTGGCGTTGATCCTCGGCGGCGGGCCGCGCGCGACGACCGTGGAACTGGCGATCTACCAGGCGATCCGCTTCGATTTCGACCTCGGCCGGGCGGCGCTGCTGGCGAGCCTGCAGGCGGCGCTGGGCGTCGCCGCGGCGCTGGCGCTGTGGCGGCTGACCCTGCCCGATCCGGCGGGCCATGCCGGGTTCGACCGCATGGTGCCGCGCTGGGACGGATCGCCGTTGGCGGACGGGCTGTGGATCGGGCTGGCCGCCGGTTTCCTGCTGCTGCCGCTTCTCGCGCTGGCGCTGGCCGGGGTCGGCGGGCTGGCCGAGGTGCCGGGGTCGGTCTGGCCGGCGCTGGGGCGGTCGGTTCTGGTTGCTCTGGGCGCGACGGCGCTGTGCCTCGCTCTGGCGCTGCCGATCGCGTTGGGCCGCTGCGGCGGCTGGCTGCCGGTGGCGGCGGGCTTCGTGCCGTTGTCGGCCTCGGCGCTGGTCGTGGGCACCGGGGTATTCATCCTGCTTCGGCCGCTGGTCCCGCCGGCGGGAATGGCGCTACCGCTGACGGCCCTGGTCAACGCGCTTCTGGCGCTGCCCTTCGCGCTGCGCGCCATCGCCCCGGCGGCGGCGCAGGCCGAGGCCGAGTTCGGCCGGCTGGCCGACGGTCTTGGCCTGACCGGCTGGTCCCGGGTGCGGCTGTTCCTCTGGCCGCGGCTGCGGGCGCCGATCGGCTTTGCCGCCGGGCTGACCGCGGCGCTGTCGATGGGCGACCTCGGCGTCATCGCGCTTTTCGCCGGACCTGGGGAAGAAACCTTGCCGCTGGCAATGTACCGCCTGATGGGGTCCTACCGGACCGACGCGGCGGCGGGGACCGGCCTGATCCTGATCGCCGCGGCGCTGGCACTGTTCTGGCTGTTCGACAGGGGAGGCCGTCGTGGCGCTGCGGCTTGAGGGGCTCGAACTCCGGCAGGACGATTTCGTGCTGCGCGCCGATCTGGGGTTCGCGCCGGGGCTGACGGCGGTGATCGGTCCCTCCGGCGGCGGCAAGTCCACACTGCTGGCCGCGATCGGCGGGTTTCTCGACCCGGCGGCGGGCCGGATCACCTGGGACGGGGCGGACCTCGCCGGCCTGCCGCCCGCCCGCCGCCCGGTGGCGACCCTGTTCCAGGACCACAACCTGTTCCCGCACCTGACCGTGGCCGAGAACGTGGGCCTCGCCCTGTCGCCGCGCCTGCGGCTGTCCGGTCCGGAGCGGGCGCGGGTGTCCGAGGTTCTGGGCCGCGTCGGGCTGGACGGGCTTGACACTCGCCGTCCGGCCGCGCTGTCGGGCGGCCAGCAGAGCCGCGCCGCGCTCGCCCGGGTCCTGTTGCAGGACCGGCCCGTGGTCTGCCTCGACGAGCCGTTCTCGGCACTGGGGCCGGGGCAGCGGGCCGACATGCTGGCGCTGGCCGCGGAGATGCTGGCGGGCCGGACGGTGATCCTCGTCAGCCACGATCCGGACGAGCTGCGTGACGTGGCCGCCGCCGCGGTGATCGTCGATGACGGAGCCGCGCGAGGCCCGTTCGAGACCGGCGCCCTGCTGGCCGATCCGCCGCCGGACCTCGCCCGCTATCTCGGGCGCGCTTGACGGCGCCATGAAAAAGGCCCGCCGTGGGGCGGGCCTTTCCATCGGATCGTGCTGAGCCGCGGGACCTACTCGGCGGCCTTCGCCTTGCGCTTGGCGGCGGCCTTGTGCGGTGCCCACAGACGCTTGTTGGTCATGTAGAGCAGCACCGACAGGACGGTGAGGAAGATCACCCCGGTCAGGCCGGCTTCCTTGCGGGCGTTGAGCTTGGGCTCGGCGGTCCACATCAGGAAGGCGGCCACATCCTGCGACACCGACTCGATGTCGGTCGGCGCGCCGTCGGCGTATGTGACGTCGTCGCCCCAGAGCGGCTGCGACATGCCGATCCAGCTGCCGGGATACTTGTGGTGGCCGTCCTCGTCCTTGCACTCCTCGGGGTAGCCGCCGTTGGCGAAGGCGACGTTGTAGTAGCCGTCCATGTCCTCCGGGGCGCAGGACGGCGGTTCCTCGTAACCGGCGAGCAGGGAGGCAATGTATTCCGCCCCGCCCATGCCCTTGAACAGCTGGGCCATGCCGGTGCCGTAGGGGCCGTGGAACCCGGCGCGGGCCTTGGCCATCAGGCTGAGGTCCGGTGCGCCGGCGGAGCGCACCGCCGGGAACCTGTCGGCCCAGCCGGCGGCACGGAAATCGCCCTCGCCGTCGAGCAGCGCCGGATCCCAGACCTCGTAGAAGCCGGCATAGGCACGGACCTGTTCCTCGGGGAGGGCCGGTCCGCCCTCGTCCGCGAGGGTCCGGAAGGCGACGTATTGCAGCCCGTGGCAGCCGGCGCAGATCTCGGTGTAGACCTGCAGGCCGCGCTGAAGCTGCATCTGGTCGTAGCTGCCGAAGGGGCCCTCGAACGAGAAGTCGTAGTCGTGGATCTCGGTCTCGGCCCCCGCGGCCTGCAGGCTCGCCGGAGCGGCGAATGCCAGGGCGCAGACAGCGGCGGTGGTCAGTGTGCGAAGCATGGCGTGTTTCGTCCTTTCCCGCTTACTCGGCCGGCGCGGCAACAGGGGAGTCCCCGTCATGGCCGCCGCCGTAGTGGGCGATGAAATCCTCTTCGATGGTGGCCGGCTGCGGCAGCGGCTTCTCGATCACGCCGAGCAGCGGCAGGATCACGAGGAAGTAGCCGAACCAGTAGGCCGAGGCGATCAGGGCGATGTAGGGATAGATCCCTTCCGCCGGCATCGCGCCGACCCAGGTCAGCACCACGAAGTCGACGATCAGCAGCGCGAACCACCACTTGAACATCGGCCGGAACCGGCCGGACCGCACCGACGAGGTGTCGAGCCAGGGCGCCAGCGCCATGACCACGATCGCGCCGAACATCGCGATGACCCCGAAGAACTTGGCGTCGACGATGCCGAAGGTGATCCAGTTGGTCAGCATCACGATCCAGACGTCGGCGGTGAAGGCCCGCAGGATCGCGTAGAACGGCAGGAAGTACCATTCCGGCACGATGTGCGAGGGCGTCGCCAGCGGGTTCGCCTCGATGTAGTTGTCCGGGTGGCCGAGGTAGTTCGGCATGAACCCGACGACGGCCATGAACACGGCCAGGATCACCGCCAGCGCGAACAGGTCCTTGATCACGAAGTAGGGCCAGAACGGCAGGGTGTCGGCCTCGGCCTCTTCCTTCGACGAGCGGCGCACTTCGACCCCGGTGGGGTTGTTGTTGCCGGTCGAGTGGAAGGCCCAGACGTGCACGATGGTCAGCCCGAGCAGGATAAAGGGCAGCAGGTAGTGCAGCGAGAAGAACCGGTTCAGGGCCGGCTGACCCACGGCGGAGGCGCCCAGAAGCCAGGTCTGGATCGATTCGCCGACGAAGGGGATGGCGCCGAACAGGCCGGTGATCACCGCGGTGCCGTGGAACGACATCTGGCCCCAGGGCAGCACGTAGCCCATGAAGGCGGTGCCCATCATCAGCACGAACATCAGGATGCCGATGATCCAGGTGACCTCCCGCGGGGCCTTGTAGGACCCGTAGTAGAGCGCCCGGAAGATGTGTAGGTAGACCGCCACGAAGAACAGCGAGGCGCCGTTCATGTGGAAGTAGCGGATCATGTGGCCGCCGTTCACGTTCCGCATGATGTGCTCGACGCTGGCGAAGGCCATGTCGACATGGGGCACGTAGTGCATCACCAGGACGATGCCGGTGGCGATCTGCAGCACGAGGGTGAAGACCAGCACGATGCCCCAGATCCACATCCAGTTGAGGTTCTTGGGGGTGGGGATCATGAGGGTGTCGTAGAGCAGCCCGACGATCGGAAGGCGGCTGTGCAGCCACTTCTCCGCGTTGCTGGACGGCTCGTAATGGTCGTGGGGAATGCCGGACATGGGACTTCTCCTTAACCGAGTTCGATCGTCGATCCGTCGACCCAGGCGACCGGGGGGATCGGGAGGTTTTCGGGAGCGGGCCCTTTGCGGATGCGGCCCGACAGGTCGTAGTGGGATCCGTGGCAGGGGCAGAACCAGCCGCCGAAGTCGCCGGCCTCTCCCAGCGGAACGCAGCCGAGGTGGGTGCAGACGCCCATCTGCACCAGCCACGCGCCTTCCGCTTCACCCTCGGGGGAGGGCACGACTCGGTTGGCGTCGGTGGCCGGGGCGCCGGGCTGCGCGAGGTTGGCGTTGCGCGCATCGGGGTCGGGAAGCGACGCGACGGCATCGTCCTCGGCCCGGGCGGTGGCGATCTCTTCCTCGGTCCGGTGCCGGACGAAGACGGGCTTGCCCTGCCACAGCACGGTCAGCTGGGTGCCGGGATCGACGAGGCTCACGTCCACCCGGATCGAGAGCAGCGCCCGAACGTCGGCGGAGGGGTTCATCTGGTTGATCAGCGGCCAGACCGCGGCACCGGTCGCCACGGCGCCGGCCCCGGCGGTGGCGTAGTAGATGAAATCGCGACGGGTCGTATCGTGGTCGTCTGCGTGGGACACGTAACTGCCTTTCCTGCGATCGTCGTGGATGGGGAGGTCCCCATAGCGTGAACAGGGGCCTCCAGAACGGACCCTAACCGACGTTCTACCTAGCGGCACGGCCCCGATCCGTCCAGCCGCCCAGATGCGCGAAACGTCGCAGAATTCAGGCCCCTGTCGCCATCGTGAGGCCTCCCGCCTTGCCGCGCTGCCGCGTCAACCATATAGAAAGGAACGACCGCCTAGGATGTTAACCATGCCCCGTCTGCTACCCGTTCTGACGCTGTTCGCCGCACTGCCCTCGCTGGCCGCGGCCGAAGTGTCGCTGAGCTTCTACGGCGGCAGCCAGGAATCCCCCCATGCCGAGGTGTCGGTCCGCGGCAACCCCCTGATTCCCGACGAGGATTTCACCGCGGGGTGGGAGGGCCGTTCCTTCGAGGCGCCGCCCTACTACGGCGTCCGGGCGACCTGGTGGCGGAGCGAGGAACTGGGCTTCGGCGTCGATTTCACCCACGCCAAGGTCTATGCCGACGACGAGACGCTGGCCGATGACGGCTATGACGTGCTCGAATTCACCGACGGCATCAACATCCTGACGGTGAACGTCTACCGCCGCTGGCAGAACGCCTGGGGCGACTTCACGCCCTACGTGGGCGGCGGCCTCGGCCTGTCGATTCCCCATGTCGAGGTCGAGAAGAACGGCTCCTCGACCTACGGCTACCAGGTCACCGGCCCGGCGCTGCGCTGGCTCGCGGGCGCGTCCTACCCGATCGCCGAGAACTGGGACGTGTTCGGCGAATACATGGGCACCTATTCCCAGAACGAGGCCGATCTGGACGAGGGCGGCACCCTGTCGACGGACATCGTGACCAACGCCCTGAACGTCGGCGTCAGCTTCAGCTTCTGAGACGAATCAGGCGGCGGGCGCCGTCTCTCGCATCGCCGGCCGATCGCCGAAGCGCGCGAACCATGCCGCCAGTCCCGGCGCCGAGGCGCGCCAGCCGCGGGCATCGTGGCGCAGGTCGAGATAGCCGAGGACGCAGCCCACCGCGATCTGCCCGGCATCGAGCGGCCCGTTGAGGTGGCTCATCCAGCGCCCTTCGAGCGCGGCGAGCGCGCCGGTCACCTTGGCCCAATGCGCGTCGAGCCACGGGGTCAGCGCCGCGCCGCCGTCGATGAACCGGGTCGCATAGACCATCGCGGTGGCCGAATCCATCATCCCGTCCGCCGTCGCTTCCAGTGTCAGCACCTCCCACAGCCGCGCATCCGGGTAGAACCCGCCGCCGGCCTGCGCGTCGAGGAACCGGCAGATCACCCGGCTGTCGTAGATCGCCGGACCGTCGGCCCGGACCAGCGCCGGGATCCGGCCGGTCGGGTTGGCCGCCAGCGCCTCGGGCGCGGGGGCCATCGGGCTGGTCGTCACCGGCACCTCGCGGACCCGGTCCGACAGGCCCGCCTCGCGGATCAGCACCCGGACCTTGCGGGCATAGGGCGAGGCGGGGGACATGATGAGGTCCATCGGCGGGCTCCTTCCGGCGGGATCGGCGGAGATTACGCGCCCGGCGGGTCGCGCATCAAGCCGGCAAGCAGGGCGAGATCGCTGCCCATTCCCTCGGGCAACCGTTCCGACGCACGCAGGCGTACCTCGTCGGGCTTGTTCTGGCTCAGCTTCCAGGTCCCCGCCACCTCTTCGATGTGCAGCCGGAACGGCAGGATCTGCCGCATCATCCGGTCGCGGGCCTCCGCCGTCATCTTGTCCAGGGTCCAGGCCGGTTTCGGCGCCAGCCCGGCCTCGAAGGCGGCCGATTGCCGGTCCAGCATGTCCCGCATCCCGGACTCCGGCAGCGCGGTCAGGGTGCCGCGCAGGTGCACCGCGACGTAGTTCCAGGTCGGCACCTGGTCGGCCATGCCGTACCAGTCCGGCGAGACGTAGCCGTCCGGCCCGCTGACCGCGATCACCGCGGGCGCCGGCAGCGCGGCGCGGGCGATCGGGTTGGAGCGGACGAGGTGCAGGTCGGCGCTCTGCCCGTCCGGCGCGATCAGGACCGGGACGTGGGACAGCAGCGGCCCCGCCGGGCCGTTCAGCGCGAGGGTTCCGAAGCCGCGGTCCCGGGCGAAGGCCAGGTTCCGGTCGCGGCCCGGGGCCCGGTAGGCCGGGTTCGGGTGCATCAGGCGACCAGCCGGTCGCCCGCCACGCCCCTGACGGTGACGGGAACGAGTGCGCCTTCCGGGTGGTCGGTGGAAAGGTCGACCTCGGCGAACTGCTCGGTCCGGCCCATCCGGGGGCTTTCGGTCAGGACCAGGTGGCGGCGACCGACCTGGGCGTCCAGGTGGCGGCGCACCGCCGCCGCGCCCGCGTCGCGCAGCCGGGCGGCGCGGTCCTTCACCGTCCTGCGCGGCAGTTGCGGCATCTTCGCCGCC
Organism: Paracoccaceae bacterium; assembly: GCA_041628615.1. Lineage (GTDB taxonomy): Bacteria > Pseudomonadota > Alphaproteobacteria > Rhodobacterales > Rhodobacteraceae > JAMWZF01. The sequence continues at coordinate 7,442 of JBFKOW010000017.1, forward strand.
GGGGTGCCTTGCCGCGGCGAGAACGGGAACACGTGCAGCCAGGTCAGCCCGCACTCCCCGACCAGCCGCAGCGAATCCTCGAAATGATCCTCGGTCTCGGTCGGGAAACCGGCGATGATGTCGGCCCCGAAGGTCATGTCCGGGCGCAGCGACCGGGCCTCCGCGCAGAACCGGATCGCGTCGTCGCGCAGGTGCCGCCGCTTCATCCGCTTCAGGATCAGGTCGGCGCCGTGCTGCAGCGACAGGTGCAGGTGGGGCATCAGCCGGGGCTCGGTGGCGATCGCCTCCATCAGCGCCGGGTCGGCCTCGATCGAATCGATCGAGCTGATCCGCAGCCGGGGCAGGTCGGGCACCAGTTTCAGGATCCGACGCACGAGATCGCCCAGCCGCGGCGCGGCGGGCAGGTCGGCGCCCCACGAGGTCAGGTCGACCCCGGTCAGCACCACCTCGTTGTAGCCCCGATCGACCAGCCGCCTGACCTGGTCGACGACGACCCCCGCGGGAACCGACCGGGAATTCCCCCGGCCGAAGGGGATGATGCAGAAGGTGCAGCGGTGGTCGCAGCCGTTCTGCACCTGGACATAGGCCCGGCTGCGGGTGCCGAAGCCGTCGATCAGGTGGCCCGCGGTCTCGCGCACCGACATGATGTCGTCGACCTGCACCTTCTCGGTCGGGCCGGTCAGGTCCAGCCCGGTCCAGGTTTCGGGGCGCATCTTCTCGGCATTGCCGACCACGCGGGCGACCTCGGGCATCGCAGCGAAGGTCTCGGGCTCGGTCTGGGCGGCGCAGCCGGTGACGATGATCGGCGCGCCGGGATGTTCACGCCGCAGCCTGCGGATGTCCTGCTTGGCCTTGCGCACCGCTTCGGCGGTCACCGCGCAGGTGTTGACGATGACGGCGGGACCCAGCCCGGCCGCCATCTCGCGCATCGCCTCGGTCTCGTAGGCGTTGAGCCGGCAGCCGTGGGTGGAGAATACGGGCGGACGGTCGGCCGCGTTCATCGCTTCAGCCCCATCGCCCGCGGCAGGGTCTCGGACCCGCGCAATCGGATGACGCCGTCGAAGACATGGGCGGTCGGGCCGGTCATCCAGACCCCGTCGTCGCGCCAGTCGATGAGCAGCCCGCCGCCGTCGAGTTCGACCCGCACCTTGCGTTCGGTCAGACCGCGCCGCGCCGCCGCCACCGCCGCCGCGCAGGCGCAGGACCCCGAGGCCATGGTGATCCCCGCGCCACGTTCCCAGACCCGCACGCGCAGGGTGTCGAGCGGCATCACCTGGCTCCTGATGACCCGCACCACCTCGACATTGGTACGCTCGGGGTAGAGCGGGTGATGCTCGATCCGCGGGCCCAGATCGGCGAGGTCCACCGCGTCGGCGTCGGGCACGAAGAAGGTGCAGTGCGGATTGCCCATTCCGGTCGCCACCGGGCCGCCCTCGATCGGCAATTCCAGCGTGTCCATCTCGTGCGCCAGCGGAATCCCCGCCCAGTCGAGCACCGGCGGCCCCATGTTGACCCGGGTCATGCCGTGCTCTGCCGCCTCGGCCTGCAGCAGCCCGTGATCTGTGCGGATCGACAGGGCGGACTTGCCGGTCCGGTCCATCTCGTGCCGCGCGATGCAGCGGGTGGCGTTGCCGCAGGCGGCCGAGACCGACCCGTCGGAATTCCAGAAGGTGAGCCGCAGGTCGGCGTCGGGCGCGTCGTCGATCGCGGCGAGCTGGTCGAAGCCGACGCCGCGGTGACGGTTGCCCAATTCGCGCGCCAGCGCCGCCGTGATCTCGACCGCGACCTGCCGCCGGTCGATCACCACGAAGTCGTTGCCGAGGCCGTGCATCTTCATGAACGGCAGGCCGTCTGTCGGTGTCGTGCCCATGCCGGCGCCTATATGCGGATCGTCGGCGGGAATCCAGCGCGACAAGGGTTGACCCGCCCGAAGCCGCTGGCTAAGTGGGCGCCTCGTGGGCCGTTAGCTCAGTTGGTAGAGCAACTGACTTTTAATCAGTGGGTCGCAGGTTCGAATCCTGCACGGCTCACCACTGAAATCCCTGATCTTTCCGCCGCATCTGTCCGCCACGGGCCGCGTCAGGCGACGAGCCCCTCGCTGCCCAGGACCGGGTCGTGTTCGGCGACGAAATGGCCGGGCGCGATCTCGACCAGCCTGGGCTGGTACTGCTCGGCGGTCGGGTCGTCGATCAGCCGGGATTTCATGAATCGCAGCGGCGCCCGCGTGTCGAGCGGGCTGGGCAGGTCGCCTTCGAGCATCAGCCGTTCGCGGGACTTCTCGGACTTCGGGTCCGGGTGCGGCACCGCGGCGATCAGCGCCTTCGTGTAGGGGTGCCGGGCATGGGAGTAGATCGCGTCGCGCGAGGCGAATTCGACCACCCGGCCAAGGTAGAGCACCATCACCCGGTGGCTGACCTCGCGCACCACCGACAGGTCGTGGCTGATGAAGATCATCGTCAGCCCGAGGTCCTTCTGCAGCGAGATCAGCAGGTCCACCACCTGCGCCTGCACGGACACGTCGAGGGCCGAGACCGCCTCGTCGCAGATCACCAGCTTGGGGCCGAGCACGATGGCGCGGGCGATCCCGACCCGCTGGTTCTGGCCGCCGGACAATTCGTGCGGGTAGCGGTTGATCAGGGTCGGGGACAGCTCGACCTTTTCCAGCATCTCGATGACCTTGGCCTGCCGTTCGGCGCGGGTCATGTCCGGGCGGTGCACCTGCAACGGTTCGGCGATCGACGCGCCTATGGTCATCCGCGGGTCGAGGCTGGCCAGCGGGTCCTGGAACACGATCTGCAATTCGCCGCGCAGGGCCCGCATCTTCTGCTTGTCGTGCCCCGAGATGTCGCGGCCGAGCCAGACCACCGACCCCATCGTCGGCGGGATCAGGTTCAGCACGCCGCGGGCGAGGGTGGACTTGCCGCAGCCCGATTCGCCCACCACGCCGAGGGTTTCGCCCTTGCGCAGGTCGAAGGACACGCCGTCCACCGCCCGCAACAGCCGGGTCGTGCCGAAAAGCCCGCCCGACATCCGGATCGGGAAGTGGATCTTCATGTCGTCGACCCGCAGCAGCGGCTCCTCGGTTTCCGGCCGGGCCGGGCCGATCGACGGCCGGCTGCCGCGGCTGGGGGCGTCGAATTTCGGCACGGCGTCGAGCAGGGTGCGGGTATAGCCGTGCTTGGGATCGTAGAAGATCTCTTCGGCGCTGCCCTGCTCCACCACCTCGCCGTGCCGCATCACGATGATCCGGTCGCACATCCGGGCCACCACGCCCATGTCGTGGGTAATGAGCGCGATCGAGGTCCCGGTGTCGCGCTTCAGCCGGTCCATCAGTTCGAGCACCTGCGCCTGCACCGTCACGTCGAGCGCGGTGGTCGGCTCGTCGGCCAGCAGGAGCCGCGGACCGCAGAGCATCGCCATCGCGATCATCACCCGCTGCTGCATACCGCCGGACAACTGGTGGGGATACTGCGCCATCCGGCGGGCCGCTTCGGGAATCCGCATCCGTTCCAGCCACTCGACGCAGTGCTGCTCGGCCTTGCGGCCCCGCAGGTCCTTGTGCAGTTCCAGCACTTCCCTGAGCTGCTGGCCCACTGTCAGATGCGGGGTGAGCGAGGTGAGCGGGTCCTGGAAGATCATCGACATCTTCGCGCCGCGGATCCGGTTCATCTCGGCATCGCGGGTGCGCAGCATGTCCTTGCCGTCGAACAGGATCTCACCCCTCGCGGCGCCGTTGCGGGCAAGCAGGCCGAGGGCGGCCAGCGCGGTCTGGCTCTTGCCCGAGCCGCTTTCGCCGACGATGCCGAGACATTCCCCCGGCCCCACGTCGAAACTGACGCCGCGCACCGCGTTCACGGTCCCGTCCGGGGTTTCGAAATCGACGTGAAGATCTTTCACCGAGAGAACGGGGTCGGTCATCGGATCAGCGGTCCCACCATGTTGCGTCGCCGCAGCATGACGGCGGCCGGGTGCGCGGGCAAGCCGCGGCGGCGGCAAGGGACGTCGCGTCGCGCCTTGCCGGGCTCATTCGGCCGGCCGGGCGATCCGTTCGGCCAGCGTCATGGCCGGGCGGCCGATGCTGTCATAGGCGTCGAACCCGGCGCGCCGGGCGTCGCGGGCGGAATAAACGTTGCGCAGGTCGGCCATGCGCGGCGTCGCCATGTTCCGCGCCAGCCGCTTGAGGTCGAGGGCGCGGAACTCGTTCCACTCGGTCAGGATCACCACGAGGTCCGCCTTGCGCGCCGCCTTGTAGGCGTCCTCGGCCCAGTGCACGCCGGGCAGCAGCGCTTCGCCCTCGCGGCGGCCCTGCGGGTCGGTGACCCGGACCTTGGCCCCGGCGCCGACCAGCGCCGGCACGATGGTCAGGGCCGGCGCGTCGCGCATGTCGTCGGTGTTGGGCTTGAAGGTCACGCCCAGCACCGCGATCAGCTTGCCGTTCACCGATCCGTCGCAGAGGTCCACGATCTTGTCGATCATCCGGCGCTTCACCTCGTCGTTCACCTTGATGACCGTCTCGGTGATCTGCATCGGCAACCCGTTGTCCTGCCCGATCCGGGCCAGCGCCCGGGTGTCCTTGGGAAAGCAGGAGCCGCCGAAGCCCGGCCCCGCATGCAGGAACTTGTTACCGATCCGCCCGTCGTAGCCGATCCCGCGGGCGACTTCCTTCACGTCCGCGCCGACCCGTTCGCACAGCGCCGCGATCTCGTTGATGAAGGTGATCTTGGTAGCGAGGAAGGCATTCGCCGCGTACTTGATCATTTCCGCCGATTCGAGGTCGGTCGTGACGATCGGGAAATCGCGCAGGTAGAGCGGCCGGTAGATCTCGGCCATGACCTCGGCGGCGCGGTCGGACTGCACCCCGACCACCACCCGGTCGGGGCGCATGAAATCGTCGATCGCCGCGCCCTCGCGCAGGAATTCCGGGTTCGAGGCGACGTCGAAGTCGAGGTCCGGGTTGGCCTTCAGGACCGCGTGCTTGACCTTCCGGTTGGTGCCGACCGGCACCGTCGACTTGGTGACGATGACAAGGTAGCCGGTCGCGGTCCGGGCGATCTCCTCGGCGGCGGCCATCACGTAGCTGAGGTCGGCGTGGCCATCGCCCCGGCGGGTCGGGGTGCCCACGGCGATGAAAACCGCCTCGGCCCCGTCCAGCGCCTCCGCGAGGTCAAGGGTGAAGGACAGCCGACCGGCGGCGACATTGCGGGCCATCAGGTCGTCGAGGCCGGGTTCGAAGATCGGCACCTCGCCGGCCTGCAGCCGCGCGATCTTGGCCGGGTCCTTGTCGACGCACACGACGTCGTGCCCGAAGTCGGAGAAGCAGACCCCCGACACCAGCCCGACATATCCAGTTCCGATAACGGCGATCCGCATCCAGACGCCCCCTTGCGTGAGATCAGCACTTGATGCCCCCGTCCTCCTGCACGAGGGTTCGGGAGGCAAGCGAAAAGAGGAGCGCGCAGTGGCACCCAAATTCGGCACCTCGGGCCTGCGCGGCCTCGTCATCGAGCTGACGGACGAGGTCGTGCGCGCCCATACCCGTGCCTTTCTGGCGGTCTGCGACGTGGGCACGGAGATCCGGATCGGCCGCGACCTGCGCGAGTCGTCGCCGCACATGGCCGCTGTCGTCGCGGCGGAAATCCGCGCCTCGGGCCGCGACAGCGTCGATTGCGGCGCGCTGCCGACCCCGGCGCTGGCGCTGGCCGCCGCCGGTCAGGGCGCGGTGATGGTCACCGGTTCGCACATCCCGGCGGATCGCAACGGGCTCAAGTTCTACACCCGCTCCGGCGAGATCACGAAGGCCGACGAGGCGGCGATCACCGGCGCGCTGGGCGGGCCGCCGCCGGACGGGCCCGCCGGCGCGGACCGCGCCGACCCCGGGGCCGGCCGCCGCTTCGTCGATCGCTACGTCACCGCCTTCGGCCCCGGGGCGCTGGCCGGCCGCCGGATCGGCCTGCACGCCCATTCCGCCGTGGGGCGCGACCTGCTTGCCGAGTGCCTGCGCCGGCTCGGCGCCGAGGTGCGCGAGTTCGACCGGTCCGAGGTCTTCGTGCCGGTGGATACCGAAGCCGTCGACCCCGGGACCCGCCTGCGGCTGGCCGACTGGGCGGCGGCGGACAGCCTCGATGCCGTGGTCTCGACCGACGGCGACAGCGACCGACCGATGCTCACCGACGAGACCGGCCGGATCGTGCCGGGGGACATTCTGGGACAGATCACCGCCGACCTGCTGGGCGCGGACACGGTGGTCACGCCGATCTCCTCGAATTCCGGGGTGCAGCGGAAGGGCTTCGGCAGGGTGATCCTCACCCGCATCGGATCGCCCTTCGTCATCGCCGGGATGGAGGAGGCGGGCGGCCGGGTGATCGGCTACGAGGCCAACGGCGGCACGCTGCTCGGCTTCGAGGCGGCGGGGCCGGCGGGCCCCCTGCCGCCGCTGCCCACCCGGGACAGCTTCCTGCCGATCATCGCGGCCCTGGTCGCCGCGCGGGGCGGCCCGGTTTCGGCGCGGGTCGCGGCCGAGCCGCCGCGCTTCACCGCCACCGACCGGCTGCAGGGGATCTCGCCGGAAACGTCGGCGGCGTTCCTGTCCGGGCTTTCCGGCGCGGCGCGGGCCGGGTTCCTTGACTTCGCCGGGGCGCCCGAGGTGGCCGAGGACCGGACCGACGGCCTGCGGCTGACACTCGCGGACGGGTCGGTGGTCCACCTGCGCCCGTCGGGGAATGCCCCCGAATTCCGGTTCTATGCCGAGGCCGACAGCAGCGAACGCGCGGCGGATCTCCTCGCCCGCGGTCTCGACGCGCTCAGGACGCGCCTGGCCGGGCCGTCCCGCTGATCCCGTCGCCGATCTTTCGCACCGGCGCGGCATCGTAATCCGCGACCCAGCGGCGCACCGCGGCGCGGGCCGCGGCTTCGTCGCTGTCGTCGATGGCGCGGGACAGCGCCTTGAGCGCGGCCGCGATCTCGATCTCGCTGAGCCCGATCTCCTCGGTGCGGCGGATCTTGGGGTGCGGCGTCGGCATCAGCGGCCCGCCGCCGGCGGACAGTTCCTCGTGCAGCTTCTCGCCCGGACGCAGCCCGGTGATGACGATCTCGATATCGCCGTCGGGATTGGACTCGTCGCAGACGGTGTAGCCCGCCGCTTCGATCATCTGCCGGGCCAGTTGCCGGATCGGCACCGGCGTGCCCATGTCGAGCACGAAGACCTCGCCGCCCTGGGTGAAGTTGCCGGCCATCAGGACCAGCCGCGCCGCCTCGGAGATGGTCATGAAGTAGCGGGTCACCTGCGCGTGGGTGAGGGTGACAGGCCCGCCCCGCGTGATCTGCTCCTCGAACAGGGGCACCACGGATCCCGACGAGCCCAGCACGTTGCCGAAGCGGACGATGCCGAAGCGGGTGGTGGTCGACCGGGTGGCGAGGTCCTGCACCAGCAGTTCGGCCAGCCGCTTGGACGCGCCCATCATGTTCGACGGCCGCACCGCCTTGTCGGTGGAGATCAGGATGAAGTGGCTGGCCCCGGCGTCGCGGGCCGCATCGGCAACGATCTTGGTGCCGAGGACGTTGTTGCGCAGGCCGGCGAGCTGGTTGCGTTCGACGATCGGCACATGCTTGTAGGCCGCGGCGTGCATCACGATCTCGACCTCGTGGGCGAGCAGCGTCCGGCGCACCGCGACATCGTCGGTGACCGAGCCCAGGACCGGAACGATCTCGGTATCGCTGGCGTCGTCGGGCAGGTCGCTGAGTTCGCGCTCGAGCTGGTAGAGCGCCAGTTCGCTGATCTCGTAGAGAACCAGCCGCCGGGGACGGCAGGCCAGAAGCTGGCGGGTCAGTTCCGCGCCGATCGACCCGCCCGCGCCGGTGATCATCACCGACCGTCCGGCATAGACCGCGGACCTGTTGGCGTCCCAGTCAAGCCCGTCGCGCCCAAGGTAGTCGGAGGGGTCGACCGGCTGGATCCGGTCGATCAGCGGCCCCTCCCCGATCAGCGCGGCGAAGGACGGCAGGGTCGAGACCTCGCAGCCCACCTCCTCGAGCCGCCGCGCGATCCGGGCCTGCTTGGGCCGGCTGAGCGACGGCATCGCCAGCACCACCCGGTCGATCCGGCGTTCGCGGATCAGGTCCTCGATCCGGACCGGGGAATAGACCGACAGCCCGGCGACCATCACCTTGCGCAGGGTCGGGTTGTCGTCGACGAAGGCGATCGGCTCGACCTCGGGATCGGTGCGGAGCGCGGTGGCCAGTTGCACCCCGGTCTGCCCGGCCCCGTAGATCAGCACCCGGTGCTGCGGCTGGCCCTGGCGGTAGATCGCGATCACCGCGTGGCGCATCACCAGCCGGCATCCGACCGTGGCGATCAGGTGCAGCATGGTGAACATCGGCAGCGTGCCGGGCGCTAGCGGGGTATCGAGCAGCATCGGCGCGGCAAGCGCCGCGAAGATCCCCACGAGCCCGGCATAGGCGGTGCTCAGCAGGATCGCCTGCTGCTCGTAGGACTTAAGCCGGATGCGGGGCAGGTCGAGCACGTGGGACGTCAGCCCTCCCACCAGCGCGAGCAGTCCGACAAAGCTCCACGGGATGGCCCCGAGCGGCGCGCTGCCGGCGGACAGCACCAGCATCGCGACGACGAAGGTCAGGGGGATCAGCAGCACGTCGAGAGCGAGAAGGATGGCGTGTTTCTGCCCCGTCTCCAAGCCGGTCACGAACCTGAAAAGCATGCCACTCCGTCCTGTCACTCGATCCGTCACCCTTGTGGCGGGTGATCGGCCTCGTCCCGGACTAGTGCATAGACTGTTTTCTTGTGCAGACCAACGCGAAAGGGATTGCGGGTCCCGGATCGGCGGTTGCCCACCGGTACCCCGAAGGTTGTGCCCGGACGCCCGTATCGCGCGCGCGGTCGGGGTTCGGCAGGTTCGGAGCCGGTCCTTGCCGGATCAGGAACTCAACCCATGGGCGACAAGGTGCAGATCGTGCGAGGCCGCATCCTGCGCCGGGCCCAGCACCTGCACCGTCACCTCGGTGGCGGTGGTCGACACGATGGAGACGAACCGCAGGCCGCCCGTCGCGGTGGCGGTGACGCAGGGCGGCGCGGCAAAGGCGGCGGGGAAGGTCCACGTCACCGCCTGGCCGCGGTAGAGTCCGCCGACCGCGGTGTCGAGCGGGCCGCTGGCGATCCCCGTGGTCCAGCAGGTCAGGACGCCGCCGCCCGGCTTCAGGAACTGCCCTGTCGGTGTGCTGCCGGTCTCCGCATGGAGCGGCTCCCAGCCGGTCCAGCCAGCGCCGCGGTATCGTCGGGTCCAGGTGCCGTCCGCGTTCGCGTCCCAGTAGGTCTGGGCGACATGTGCGGCGTCGGCCGACTCGACGGACACGAAGCCATCCGCCGAGGCGCCCGCCGGGCGGGGTCCGGCGGTGCCCGCATCCGCCGTGTAGAAGCCCGTCGGCGTGTCCGTCGCGTCGAGATCGGGCACCGCCTCCGCGGTCCCGCTGCCGAGGCCGAACGCACCGACCTTCATCACCCGGCCTGCGGTCGCGTCGGTCGGGCCGGACTGCACCGCAGCGCCGGCAAGCGGCAGGTCGATGCGGACCTCGCCGGCGGCGGCGTCGGCGGTCAGCGCCGTCGCCCAGGTTCCGCCGTCCGCGCTGACCTTGACCGAGAAGGCCGTCGAGCCGGCCAATCCCATCTCGGCATGGCCGGTCCAGCCCGACTGGAACAGTAGCGATGCGGTATCGCCGTCGCCGGCCTTGTTCACGGTCACCCGGTGGTCGGTCCCGGCATGGGTCAGCAGGGTGCCCGGACCGGCGGCGGTGAGCGGGTTCGCCGCATCCGCCAGGGCACTGACGCCCAGCCGGGCGAGGTTCTGGGCTTCGACGCCATCGAGATTGGGCGCCTTGGCGACCCAGCCCGTCCCGTCGTGGGTCAGCGTCCGCCCGTCGGCGAGGACCCCGGCGCACCAGCCGGCCCGGGGCGCGAGGAAGAGCCAGCCCCCACCGGCCCGCAGCGCCACCGCCCCGTCCTGCCCGGCCCAGTCCCCGGTCGCCCCGGCGGCGACGATGTGCCGGTCCCCCTCTGCCGACGCGGCCGGCGGCGCGGTGCGGTCGGCGTCGAGCACCGCGAGCTGGGTCAGCGCGTCCAGCCGCTCGATGGCCTCGTTGTGGGTGACGTGTTTCTGGGCCTGTGCGGGCTGGATGTAGGGCAGGCCGAGATTGGGGGAGGTGTCGGGCATCGGAAACTCCGGTCTGGGACGGCGGAGGTTGTGCCAATCCCTGCTTGCCGGGGGGCTAACCCGCCGTCCGCAGACCCGCGCCCCGGCGCAACGCGGACCGCGGCGGCCTTCCGTTTCGCGCCCGGCCATGCGAAGGCTGGACCGGGGCCACAGGGGCGGGACGAGGGCGGATGCGCAGGGCACTGATCACCGGAACGGCCGGGTTCATCGGTTTCCACCTTGCCCGGACGCTTCTGGCCGAGGGCTGGCAGGTGGCCGGGTTCGACGGCATGACGGACTACTACGATGTCCGCCTGAAGCAGCGCCGCCACCAGATCCTGAACCAGACCGCCGGGTTCCGCGCCACCGAGGCGATGTTGCAGGATGCCGCCGCGTTCGACGCCCTGGCCGACGACTTCGCGCCCGACATCATCGTCCATCTCGCCGCCCAGGCCGGGGTCCGCTACAGCCTCGAAGCCCCGCGCGCCTATCTCGACAGCAACGTGACGGGGACCTTCACGGTGATGGAGGCGGCCCGCCGGCTCGGGGTCAGGCATCTGTTGATGGCCTCCACATCGTCTGTCTACGGCGCCGAGACGGACCTGCCATACCGGGAGACGATGAAGGCCGACACGCCGCTGACCATCTACGCCGCCACCAAGAAGGCGAACGAGGCGATGGGCCACGCCTGGGCGCACCTGCACCGCCTGCCGGTCACGATGTTCCGGTTCTTCACCGTCTACGGCCCCTGGGGCCGGCCGGACATGGCGCTGTTCCGGTTCACCCGCGGGATCCTGGAGGGCGCCCCGATCGACATCTACAACCACGGCGAGATGTGGCGGGACTTCACCTATGTCGACGACCTCGTACGCGGGATCACCGGGTTGATCGATGCGGTGCCGCCGCAGGCCGACGAACGGACCGGGGACCCGGTTACCGGCGACACCCTGTCCCCGGTCGCGCCCTACCGGGTCGTGAACATCGGCAATTCGGAAAGCGTGAAGCTCTCCGATTTCGTCGCCGCCATCGAGGCGGCGACCGGCCGCGCGGCACGCCGCAACCTGATGGAGATGCAGACCGGCGACGTGCCTCGGACCTGGGCCGATGCGTCGCTGTTGCAGGCGCTGACCGGCTACAAGCCGCAGACGCCCGTGGCCGAGGGCGTGCGCCGCTTCGTGGACTGGTATCGCGACTACTACCGCGTCTGACCGCGCGGTCAGACCACCGTAACCTCCAGGTTCGGGGCGCGATCCCGCAGGGCCGGCGGCAGTTGCGCGTCGGTCACCAGCCGGTCCACCGCGTCGATCCCGGCGATGCGGAACGGCGCGCTCTTGCGGAACTTGGACTGGTCGGCGACGAGGATCGAGATCCGGGCGACCCGCAGGATCGTCCGGCTGACCGACACCTCGTCCCGGTCGAAATCGAGCAGCATCCCGGCCTCGTCCACCGCCGAGCAGCCGATGACGGCGAGATCGGGACGGAATCCGGCGAAGGCTTCCTCGGCCATCGTCCCCACCAGGCCGCCGTCGGCGGTGCGCAGCCGGCCGCCGGTCAGCAGGATCTGCGCGTCCGGGTTGGCGGCGAGGGTCTGGGCCACGTTCATGTTGTTGGTCATCACCACGAGGCCGCGGTGGTGCAGCAGCGCCTGCGCCACCGCCTCGGTCGTGGTGCCGATGTTCAGGATCAGCGACGCGCCGTCCGGCACCATCGCCGCCACCGCCCGGGCGATCCGGGTCTTGGCGGCGGCGTTGAGCGACCGGCGCTCCTGCCAGCCGATGTTGGCGGTGCCCGAGGGCAGGACCGCGCCGCCGTGCACCCGGGCGAGTTGCCCGGCGCGGGCCAGGTCGGTGAGGTCTCGGCGGATCGTCTGCAGGGTCACGCCGAACCGGCGGGCGAGATCCTCGACCCCGACCCGGCCCTCTTCCCGGGCCAGTTGCAGGATATCGCGATGCCGCAGGTTCATGCCGTTTGCGTGCCATGCAAAGCGGCCCCGCGCAAGAAAAACGAACATATGCGAAACTAATTCTTTTTCGCTTGCCGCGCGAATGCTATGCGGATCGCGGCAAAACGGATGGATTCGATGGACTACGATCTTTTCATCATCGGCGGCGGTATCAACGGCTGCGGGATCGCGCGGGACGCGGCGGGACGGGGCCTCAAGGTCGGGCTGGCCGAGATGAACGATCTCGGCTCGGCCACCTCCTCGGCCTCGACCAAGCTGTTCCACGGCGGCCTGCGCTACCTCGAGTATTTCGAGTTCCGTCTGGTCCGCGAATCGCTGATCGAGCGCGAGGTGCTGCTGCGGGCGATGCCGCACATCTCGTGGCCGATGCGCTTTGTCCTGCCCTACCACAAGGACATGCGCTTCGAGGGCACGACGCCGACCTCGAAGATCCTCAATACCGTGATGCCCTGGATGAAGGGCCGCCGCCCGGCCTGGCTGATCCGGCTGGGGCTGTTCCTCTACGACCACCTCGGCGGCCGCAAGATCCTGCCCGGCACCACCACCCTCGCCCTTCGGGACGGCCCCGAGGGGGCGCCGCTGCAGGACCGCTTCGCCCGCGCCTTCGAGTATTCCGACTGCTGGGTCGAGGACAGCCGGCTGGTCATGCTCAACGCCCGTGACGCCGCTGCGCGTGGCGCCGACATCCTGACCCGGACGAAGGTGCTGTCGGCGGACCGCGACGCCGACGGCTGGACCGTGACGCTCGAGTCCGGCGGCACCAGCCGCACGGTCCGGGCGCGGATGCTGGTCAATGCCGGCGGTCCCTGGGTCGGGGACCTCCTGCGCGGCACCCTGCGGTTGAACGCGCAGGAAGGGGTCCGGCTGGTGCGCGGCTCGCATATCGTCACCCGGCGGCTCTACGACCACGACAAGGCGTATTTCTTCCAGGGCACCGACGGCCGGATCATCTTCGCGATCCCCTACGAGGGCGATTTCACCCTGATCGGCACCACCGATGCCGATCACGAGGACCCGAACGAGAAACCCCGCTGCACGGAGGCCGAGCGCGATTACCTGCTCGCCTTCGCCAACGGCTACTTCAAGCGCCAGCTCACCACAGACGACGTGGTCTGGAGCTACAGCGGGGTGCGCCCGCTCTACGACGACGGCTCCAAGAGCGCGACCGCCGCCACCCGCGACTACACCCTGAAGGTGGACCGCAGCGGCGGCGCGCCGGTCCTGAACATCTTCGGCGGCAAGATCACCACTTATCGCCGGCTGGCCGAAAGCGCGATGGAGAAGATCGCCGCCGAACTGGGGGTCTCGAAGGGCCCCTGGACCGCCGGCGTGCCGCTGCCCGGCGGCGATTTCCCGGTGGACGGCGTGGGCCGGCTGGTGGCCGAGCTGCGCGAGAAGCACCCGTTCCTGACCGCCGCCTGGGCGCTGCGGCTGGTGCGCGCCTACGGCACCGAAGCCGCCCTGATCCTCGGCGATGCGCAGGAGGCGGCCGATCTCGGCCGCGACTTCGGCGCGACGGTGACCGAGGCCGAACTGCGCTGGATGGTGGAGCGGGAATACGTCCGGACCGCCGAGGACGCGGTCTGGCGCCGCACCCGGCTGGGCCTGAAGCTGACCGAGGCGCAGATCGCCGCCATCGACGCCTGGATCGCCGACGCGGTGCGCGCCGCCGCCTGACGGATTGCGCCCGCCCGCCCGTCGCGCCAAGGTGCCGCCACAGCGGGCGGGGACGGCATGGCACGGGACGACATCAGGCTGGGCGTTGATATCGGCGGCACCTTCACCGACGTCGCGATGGAGGTGGCGGGGCGGCTCCATTCGACCAAGCTGCTGACCACCTACGCCGCGCCGGAGCAGGCAATCCTCGACGGAATCGCGAAGGTCTGCGCCGCCGCCGGAATCGCGCCCTCCGACATCGCCATCGTGATCCACGGCACCACGCTCGCCACCAATGCGCTGATCGAGCGGAAAGGGGCCAGGACCGCCTTCCTCACCACCGAGGGCTACCGCGACACGATCGAGATCCGGACCGAGAGCCGGTTCGATCAGTACGACCTGAACATCGTCCTGCCGCCGCCGCTGATCCCGCGCGAGGACCGTCACACCGTCGCCGGGCGGATCGCAGCGACGGGGCGCGAACTGCGGCCGCTGGACGAGGACGGCGTGCGCCGCTTCGCCCGAACGGTGGCGGCGGACGGGTTCGAGAGCGTCGCCATCGGCTTCATCCACGCCTACGTCAACGACGCCCACGAACGCCGCGCCGCCGAGATCGTCGCCGAGGAGGCCCCCGGTCTCGCGATCTCCATCTCCTCCGCGGTGTCGCCGCAGATGCGCGAGTTCGAGCGGTTCAACACCGTCTGCGCCAATGCCTTCGTGAAGCCGCTGATGGCGTCCTACCTGACCCGGTTGCGCGACCGTCTGCGCGATGCCGGGGCGGCCTGCCCGCTGTTCCTGATGCATTCCGGCGGCGGGCTGATGTCGGTGGAGGCGGCGATCGACTTCCCGGTCCGATTGCTCGAAAGCGGCCCGGCGGGCGGGGCCATCTATGCCGCCCACGTCGCCGCACGGCAAGGCGCCGACCGGGCGCTCAGCTTCGACATGGGCGGCACGACGGCCAAGATCTGCCTCGTCGAGCGGCACACGCCCAAGACCGCCCGCACCTTCGAGGTGGCCCGCACCACCCGTTTCGCCAAGGGGTCAGGGATGCCGATCTCGATCCCGGTGATCGAGATGGTCGAGATCGGCGCCGGTGGCGGGTCGCTGGCGCGGGTCGACGGGATGGGCCAGATCCGGGTCGGCCCCGACAGCGCGGGCAGCGAACCGGGACCGGCCTGCTACGGGCTGGGCGGGGAGCGGCCGGCGGTGACCGACGCCGACCTGACGCTGGGCAAGCTCGACGCCGACGCGTTTGCTGGCGGCGATATCCCGCTGTTCCCGGCCAACGCCATCGAGGCGCTGGAACGGCACGTCGGCACGCCGCTCGGCCTCACCGCCGAGGACGCTGCGCTGGGCGTGGCCGAAATCGTGGACGAGACGATGGCCAACGCCGCCCGCGCCCATGCGGTCGAGAACGGCAAGGACCTTGGCGGCTTCACGATGATCGCCTTCGGCGGCGCGGCGCCGCTGCACGCCGCCCGGCTGTGCGAGAAGCTCGGCATCGGCACCTGCCTTGTGCCGCCGGGGGCGGGGGTCGGGTCTGCCATCGGTTTCCTGCGCGCGCCGTTCGGCTTCGAGGCGGTGCGCGGCGCCTATGCGCTCATGTCGGAGGTGAGCGCGGGCTGGATCGCCGAGGTCCTGTCCGGGCTGGAGGCCGAGGCGCGCGCCGTTGTGGCGCAGGGCTACCGGGGCGCGGACGTGGAGGTCGAGCGGAAGGCCTTCATGCGCTACCGCGGGCAGGGCTGGGAAATCGCGGTGGACCTCGGCGAACGGGTCGCGGTCGCGGACCTGCGCGCCGCTTTCGAGGCCGAGTATGCCCGGCTTTTCGGACGGCCGCTGACCGGGCTGGATATCGAGGTGATGAACTGGTCGGTGCGGGTCGCCTCGCCGGTGGCCCCGCCCGCGCGCGTCGATACCGGGGCCGGGCAGGACGTCGCCCCGCCCGGCCGGCGCGAGATGCACGACGCCGGTCCCGGCGACCGCGTGCGGGCCGGCGTCGTCACCCGCGACGACCTGCCCACCGGCGGCCGGCTGACCGGCCCCGCGATCGTGCAGGAGCGCGAGACCACGACGATCCTGCCCACCGGCTGGCGGCTGACCATGCTGGCCGACGGCACCCTGCGGATGGAGCGCCAGTCATGAGCGTCGCGAACCAGATCATGTGGAACCGGCTGATCGCGGTGGTCGAGGAACAGGCCCTCACGCTGGTCCGGACCGCGTTCTCGCCATCGGTGCGCGAGGCCGGGGACGTGAGCGCCGGCGTCTTCGACACCGAGGGCCGGATGATGGCGCAGGCGGTCACTGGCACGCCGGGCCACGTCAACGCGATGGCCGCGGCAGTCAAGAACTTCATCCACGCCATAGGCCGCGACACGATCCGCGAGGGCGACGTCTATTTCACCAACGATCCCTGGCTGGGCACCGGCCACCTGCTCGATTTCAGCTTCTGCACCCCGTCGTTCCGGGACGGCCGGCTGGTCGGCTTCTTCGCCTGCACGGCCCATGTCGTCGATGTCGGCGGGCGCGGCTTCAACCCGGATTCGAACGACGTCTACGAGGAGGGCATCTACGTCCCGATCACCCGTTTCGCCGAGGCGGGCGTGGTGGACGACAAGCTGCTCCACGTGCTGCGCGCCAACATCCGCGAACCCGACATGGTGATCGGCGACCTGCACGGGCTCGCCGCCTGCAACGAGATCGGTCACCGCCGGCTGATGGAGATGATGGACGAGTTCGGCATCGACGACCTCGACGCACTCGCCGCCTTCATCTTCGACGCCTCGCGCCGCGCCACGTTCGACGCGATCCGCGCGCTGCCGCCGGGCCGCTACACGAACGCGATGACGGTGGACGGCTACGGCGATCCGGTGACCATCGAGGTGGCGCTGGAGGTCGGGCCGGACGGGGTCCATGCCGACCTCAGCGGTACCTCCCCGGTCAGCCCGCGCGGCATCAACGTGCCGATGATCTATACCGAGGCCTATGTCTGCTACGGGCTGAAATGCGCGCTGGCCCCCGAGATCCCGAACAACCACGCCTCGCTCGCGCCGTTCACCACCTACGCGCCGGAGGGCTGCATCCTGAACGCGCCGCACCCCGCGCCGGTGGCGACCCGGCACGTTCTCGGCCACTTCATCCCCGACACGGTGCTGGGCGCGGTGGCCAGGTTCCTTCCCGACCGGGCTCCGGCCGAGGGGGCGGGCGCGCTCTGGGCGATCATGCTGTCTGCCCGGCCGGTCGAAGGCGCGCAGGCCGCCCCGGGCGAGACCCTGCGCCGGGCCGAGATGCTGGTCTTCACCTCCGGCGGCACCGGGGCGCGGCCGGGCCTCGACGGGCTGAACGCCACCGCCTTTCCCTCGGGCGTCATGGGGATGTCGATGGAGGCGCTGGAACAGACCGGCCCGATCACCGTCTGGCGAAAGGAACTGCGGGACGGCTCTGGCGGTGACGGACGGCAGCGCGGCGGCCTCGGCCAGGTGATCGAGATCGCGGCGAACGACGGCCACGCCTTCTGGTTCAACGGCATGTTCGACCGGGTCGCCCATCCGGCGCGTGGCCGGGCGGGGGGCGGCGACGGGGCCGCCGGGCGTCTGCGGCTGGATGACGGCACCGAGGTGCGCGGCAAGGGCCGGCAGTTCGTGCCCGCCGGCCGGCGGCTGATCCTCGAACTGCCCGGCGGCGGCGGCTTCGGCCCGGCCGGCGAGCGGTCGGCCGAGGCCCGCGCGACCGACCGCCGCCGGGGATATGTCGACGGCGACTAGAGCCGTGCCCGGTTGAACCCTACCCCCGCTGCTGACTATCCTCTGCCGGCCCCCATATCGCAGGCTGTGCCCCCCGGCGCATCCATGCGAAAGCCCGACGCGAGAAACCCGATGCCGACCCGACGCACTGTCATCGCCACCGCCGCGGCTTCGGTCGCGCTGGGCCTTGCCGCGCCGCCCGGTCCGGTTCGGGCGCAGGCCGGACCGTTCCCGCTGCGCGACATCAACGCGCGGGACGGCGTCTATTCCGACCTCGCCCGGGCACTTGAGGGCCGCCGGATCACCGTCGAAGGCTTCATGGCGCCGCCGCTCAAGGCCGAGTCGCGGTTTTTCGTGCTCACCATGCTGCCGATGTCGGTCTGCCCGTTCTGCGAGGACGCCGCCGAATGGCCCGACGACATCATGGCGGTCTACACGAAGCGCGTGGTGAACGTTGTGCCCTTCAACGTCGGCATCGAGGTGACCGGGATTCTCGAACTCGGCGCGTTCCGGGACCCCGATACCGGTTTCCTGAGTCTCCTGCGGCTGGCCGACGCGACCTATGGCTGAGGCCGGTCTGCCGCTGTCGGTCCGTGACCTGACGGTGACGGGGGACCGGGGACGGGTGATCCTGTCGGTGCCCGCGCTCGACCTGCCGGCGGGCCGGGCGCTGGGCGTCCGGGGGCCGTCCGGCGCGGGCAAGTCGACGCTGCTCTTCGCGCTGGCGGGGCTGGCCGCCGGAGCGGCCGGGTCGGTCCGGTGGGGGGACCAGGAGATCCTCGGCCTGCGGCCCGAGGCGCGGGCGCGGTTCCGGGCGGCGCGGGTCGGGATGATCTTCCAGGACTACCTGCTGTTCGACGAGATGGACGCCGCCGGCAATGCCGGGGTGAAGGCCCTGTTCGCGCCCCGGTCCGAGCGGCGGTCGATCCTGTCGGGCGCGCTGCGGGAGCTTGCCCGGCTCGGCATCGCCGAGACCGCCGGGCGCGGGGTGGCGAGCTTCTCGGGCGGCGAACGCCAGCGGGTGGCGGTGGCGCGGGCGCTGGCCAGCGACCCGGCCATCGTGCTGGCCGACGAACCCACCGCCAGCCTGCACCGCGAGGCGGCGGACCGGCTCACCGAGGACCTGATCTCGGACGTGGCCGGGCAGGGCCGCAGTCTCGTGGTGGTGAGCCACGACGCCCGCCTGCTCGACCGCATGGACCGGGTGATCGACATCGTCGACGGCGCCCTTGCCGGAGTCCCCGCCTGATGCTGGGCTGGTGGCAGGGCCTCCCGGCGGCGGCGCAGGACGGGCTGCTGACCGTCGCGCTGCTGGCGCCGGCGGTGCTGGCGGGGCTCTGGGCGGTGCGCGGCTATGCGCCCTGGCCGCTGGTCCGCGCGATCCTGTGGCGGTTCCGCTGGGCGAATGCGGTCTTCGTGGTCCTGATTGCCGTCTCGGTCGGCATGGGGATCGGGCTTCTGGCACAGGAACGGGGTCTGCGGCAGGGCACCGCACAAGCCGCCGACAAGTTCGACATGATCGTGAGCGCGCCGGGCAGCGAGCTGACCCTGATGCTGGCTGCGGTGTTCCTGCAGCCGACCGCCGCGCCGCTGCTCGACGGCGAGACCTACAACGAGGTCGCCAACCACCCCCGGGTCGAGATCGCCGCGCCCCTTGCCTTCGGCGACAGCCACGACGGCGCGCCGGTGGTCGGCACCACCGCCGATTTCGTCGCCTACCTGTCGGATGGTCGCATCGAGGGGGCGAACCTGGCCGGCATGTTCGATGCGGTCGTGGGCGCCGGCGTGCCGCTGGAGATCGGCGACAGCTTCGTTCCCGCCCACGGTCATGGCGACGCCGCCGAGGGCGGGGCGCACGAGGATGCCTACACCGTGGTCGGCCGGATCGCCCCGACCGGCAGCCCCTGGGACCGGTCGATCATGGTCCCGGTCGAGGCGGTCTGGGCCGTGCACGGGCTCGCCGTGGGCCACGCCCCGGACCCCGCCGACCCGCTCGCCGATCCTCCCATCGGCCCGCCCTTCGACGCGGCCTTCTTCCCGGGGACCCCGGCGATCGTGGTCCGCGCCGAGAGCCTGCCCGCCGCCTACGCGCTGCGGGCAGAGTTCAACCGCGAGGCCGAGACGATGGCGTTCTTCCCGGGCAGCGTGCTGGCTGACCTGTACCGGGTGATGGGCGACATCCGGCGGGCGATGTCGCTGATGGCGCTTGTCGCCCAGGGCCTCGTCGCGGCGTCGGTCCTGCTGGGCCTCGTGATCCTGACCCGGCTGTTCGCGCGGCAACTGGCGCTGCTGCGGGCGATCGGCGCCCCGGCCCGGTTCCTTGTCGCGGTCGTCTGGTCCTACTCCGCCGCGCTGCTTGGCGCCGGGGCGGCCCTGGGCCTTGCGGCCGGATACGGCGCGGCGGCGGTGCTCAGCGCGATCGTGACGCGGCAGACCGACATCCTGGTCCAGGCGAGCATCGGCTGGTCGGAGGTCCATCTCGTCGCCGCGTTCGTCAGCCTGTCGGTCGTTCTCGCCATCCTGCCGGCCTGGGCGGTGCAGCGAAGGCCGGTCCTGCCGGCGCTGCGCGGCTAGCGGTCCTGGTGGCGGCGGATGGTGTCGCCGAAGGTGACCTTCGGCGTGAGTTCCTCGCGCACCGGTCCGTCCGGCATCATGCCGTCCAGACGCTCGAGGATGATCTCGGAGGCGCGCTTGCCGATTTCGCGGCGGCAGGCGTCCATGGTGGCGAGTTGGCAGGGCAGGCCGGCCAGGAGCTCCACGCCGTTGAACCCGGCCAGACCGATCCGCTCCGGCACGTCCACGCCCTGTTCGCGCAGGTACAGCAGGCCGCCCGCGCCGATGAGGTCGTTCGAATAGTAGAGGAAGTCGAGGTCCGGACTGCGCTGCAGGATCGCCTGGGTCATCTCGCGGCCCTTCAGCAGGGCCGACCCGCCGGAATAGAACTCGCGGTCCATGATCTCGATCCCGGCCTTTCCGAGGGTCCGGGTGAAGCCCTCGAATCGCTTCCGGGCGCGGTGGTCGAGGGGCATCTTGGTGCCGAGGAACCCGATCTTCGAATAGCCGGCAGCCAGGATCGTCTCGGCCATCTGGCGCCCGGCTCGGCGGTGCGAGATGCCGACGCAGGCGTCGATCGGCACACCGTCGGTGTCCATGATCTCGACGACCGGGATCCCGGCATTGGACAGCATCGCGCGCGAGGCGTCGGAATGCTCGAGTCCGGCAATGATGACACCGGACGGCCGCCACGACAGCATCTCGAAGAGGACCTTCTCCTCCTTCTCGGGCAGGTAGTCGGTGATCCCGACCACCGGCTGCAGGTCGGTCTCTTCCAGCGTCTCGGATACGCCGGCCAGCACCTCGGGGAACACCATGTTGCCCAGCGACGGGATGATGACCGCGACGAGGTTGACCCGGCTCGACGCCAGCGCTCCGGCGATCTTGTTGGGGACGTAGCCCAGCCGCTTGGCCGCGTCACGGACCTTCTTGCGGGTCGTCTCGCTCACGTCGCCCTTGTTGCGCAGGACCCGGCTGACGGTCATTTCACTGACCCCCGACGCTTCGGACACGTCTCGCAGGGTGAGCGGGCGTTTATGAGATGTCACTGTCGGCTGCCCCGCAACGGTAGAGGTCGGTTCCGTCATACCCTCTTCGGTCGGCACTGGAAATGCCTCGGTTGACCCGGACGACGCTGTCGGTCCATCTAGGGCGCGTGGTCCCGTGGCTCAACAGGATAGAGCAGCCCCCTCCTAAGGGGCAGGTTGCAGGTTCGAATCCTGCCGGGATCACCACCGTATTCCGATGAATCCCGGCAGCGCCTCAATCGTTAAGCATTCAGTTCAAATTGTAGCCTCTATCTTGTGCTGTCGTGCTAGTGTATCGGCCGTCAATTGAAGAACCTGACGAGGTAACCGTCGTGCCCAGCGCGCACCGAGCTGCCCTAGACGAAATGATCGCCTTCGCGAAAGCCGAGCTGCTTTCCGGCAATACGCAGCGAAAACAGGCAATGGTTCGGGAAATGGCCGAGAAATGGCCCGACGAGCCCGCGCTCGCCCTCGTCTACGCGGTGACGTCAGCGACCGGCGCGATCGAGGACATGACCCGGGGCCGCAAGGGGGACGAGAGCGCGATCCCGCTGGGCTACCGGCTGTCCGCGCTGATCTCGGCTGATGTCCACGCGGTGCAGTCGATGGGTCAGATGCCGCCGGTAGCCGGGGACCTGCTGCATTTCTGGCGGCGCGTCGATCCGCATTTCCTGCGGCTCGTCTAGGTTTCTCAGGAACTTGGCCGGTCCGGAGGACCCCGGACCGGACCCCTCTCAGACCATGCGGATCACGTTCTTGTCGATCGCCAGCATGTAGCCCCGCCGGGCGATGTTGCGGACCAGCAGTTCGCTGACCATCTGGTTCCCGAGGGTATCGCGCAGCCGCTTGATCCGGGTCGCGCCCGCCGCCTCGTCGCAGTCCGATGCGTCGCGTCCGGAAATGACGGCCTCGATCTCGGCGCCCGACAGCACCTCGTCGTCCATTCGCGCCTCCGCCAGGACGCTGAGCGTCTCGATCGCGGCGGCGGTCAGCTTGAATTCGAAGTTGTTCAGGTAGACGAGATTCTGGTCTCGGCTGATGAGCAGGGAATTGACCTCGATTCCCTGTCTTTCGATCTGGCCCATTCGGCGGTTGAGCGCGATCAGCATCACCAGGAACGCCACGGCGGCGATCAGCATCGCGGTGGCGAAGACCAGAAGCACGAAGACGATCACCCGGTAACTGTCCAGGGTTTCCGAAAAGGCGGTGCCCGACTGGGCGAGGATCTCGAGCAGCTTGACCTCGGCCCGGCTCGTCAGGTCGTCGTTCTCGACGAAGATCCGCTCCACCCTCTCGTTGAAGGCGTTGGCGTCCGGCAGGTTGGCCAGCAGCAGGACAGCCGCCGCCGCGAGGATCAGCACGATGGCGCTGATCCCGGCGACGACGATGCGGTTGCCGGTCTGGCGAACCTCAGAAGCGGAGGTGGAACTCTCCTGCACTCTCTTCCCTCTCTTCCAGCCCGTCCTCTCCGAACACCGACAGGATGTTCAGAAGCTCCCACCCGGCGGCGGCCAGCCGGGGGCGAAGCTCGTCTGCGGCGGGGCCGGGGGCACAGTCGCCCCGGATCTCGGCCACACCGTAATGCAGCCGGAGAGGGTCGTCACGCTTGGCCTTGTAGTCCGCGAAGCACGCGGCGCCCGCCGGAGCGGCGGCAAAGGCGAGGAGGAGGATGAAAAGTGGAAGGCGCATGGTCCGACACTGATCAAGGTCCGCCCGATATTCAATAACCGGCGCGCCGCGCCGGCCGCTATGCCATAGCGCGGGGCGGTTATTGCCTGCCCGGCCGGCCAGCCCCGACCCTGTTCACATGACCTGATGCACGAACGGGATGAAGGGAGACCCGCCATGAAGCACCTCATCGCAATCACGCTGTCCGCGGCCCTGGCCCTGGCGCCGGCCGCCGCGCCTGCCCAGACTCGTGACAGGGCACTCGACCGGGACGACCGGATCGCCGCGATCTTGTTCGGCCTGGCGACCCTCGCGATCATCGGCAAGGCCATCGAGGACCGGGACGACCGGCGCGACCGGGCCAACCGCACCGACCGCGCCGACAGTCAGTGGCACCGGCCGCGGGACCTCGACCGGCCGGGCGACCGCTGGCACCGCGACGGGCTCGATATCCCCGCCAACCGCCGGGTCCTGCCCGGCGAATGCCTCCGCCGGGTCGAAACCCGCCACGGCCCGGTGCGGTTCTTCGCCCGCCGCTGCCTGAACCGGAATTACCGCTACGCCGACCGGCTGCCCGCCCGGTGCGAGATGACCGTCCGCACCGACCGC
>JBFKOW010000018.1:0-30234 GCA_041628615.1 Paracoccaceae bacterium
GTCGTTGCGCAGGTGGTCCGCTGTCGAAGGGTTGAGCATGATCCAGACCATCCGCGGCAGGGCGGCGTCCCAGGTGCGGGTCAGGCCGTACCGATACGCCCCGCAGGCCGAGAACACCGCCTCGGACCGCGTGCCGGTCGCGACATGCCGCCGCCGGCGCAGCCGGGTCATTGACGCGGGCCCCGCCGCCGCGGGAGGCTGGACCGGTCTGGACAGGGAGTTGCGGTCATGGAGCTTGGAGCGTTCTCGATTTCACTGGCGGTAAAGGACATCGCCGCCTCGCGGGCCTTCTACGAGATGCTGGGCTTCAGCCCGATCGTCGAACCCGATCCCGGCGCGGACTGGATGATCCTGACCAACGGCGACCACGTGATCGGCCTGTTCCAGGGCATGTTCGAGCGCAACATGCTGACCTTCAACCCCGGCTGGGATCAGCGGGCGCAGGAAACCGAAAGCTTCACCGATGTCCGCGATCTCGCCGAGACCCTGCGCGCCGGCGGGCTGGACCTGCTGCAGGAGGCGGGTCTGGACGGGCGCGGGCCGGGCAGCTTCGTCGTCGTCGACCCGGACGGCAATCCGGTGCTCATCGATCAGCATCGGCCGGCGCCGGATTGATCACCCGGTCGGGCTGGAACGTCCCGCCGCGCCAGGTGCCGATGGCCACCGCGCGGCCGTCGCAGCTGACCCAGCAGGTCTCGCCGAACTCGGCGCTGCCGATCACCGGCGCGGGGTTGCCGTGGCGCAGCCGGGCCGCGGCCTCGGGCGTGGCGCGCAGTTCGGTGACATCCGCCAGCCCGGCCTCCACCGGCAGCAGCCGGGCGTCGAGTTCCGGGGTCCGGGCCAGCGCCTCGATCTCGTCCCAGCCGATGCCGTCCTCGGCATCGAACGGGCCGGACCAGATCCGCCGCAGGGTCTCGACATGGCCGAGACAGCCGAGCGCCGCGCCGAGGTCGCGGGCGATGGCGCGGACATAGCCGCCCTTGCCGCAGGTCATCTCGAGCACCGCCCGGTCGCGGTCGGGCCGGTCCACCAGCACCAGTTCCTCGACCCACAGCGGGCGCGCGGCGATCTCCACCTCCTCGCCGGCGCGGGCCTTCGCGTAGGCGCGCTCGCCGCCGATCTTCACCGCCGAGAAGGCGGGCGGCACCTGCATGATCTCGCCCACGAAGGCGCCCAGCGCGTCCTTGATCTCGTCATCCGAGGGGCGGGCGTCGGAGGTGGCGATCACCTCGCCCTCGGCGTCGTCGGTGTTGGTGGCGGCGCCGAAGCGGACGGTGAAGCTGTAGGCCTTGAGCGCCTCGGTCACCAGCGGCACGGTCTTGGTCGCCTCGCCCAGCGCCACCGCCAGCACCCCGGTCGCCGCCGGGTCAAGGGTGCCGGCATGCCCGGCCTTGCGGGCGTTGAGCGCCCAGCGGACCTTGTTCACGACCGCCGTCGAGGTCGGCCCGGCGGGCTTGTCCACCACCAGCCATCCCGAGATGTCGCGTCCCTTCTGCCGCCGTGCCATGCCGTCCTCCGATCGTTCAGGAGCGGGCGGGGTACATCTACTGCCGGATGCCGACAATAGGTCCCATGGCGAAACCCGCGTCGGACCGGCCGAGCGCGGGCGCGTGCAGCCGGCTCACCTTGCCGTCGAAATACAGCGCGTCCGGCAGGTCGAGCCGGTCCCGGAACAGGGTGGCGAAGTCGTGGAAGTTGACCGGCGCGTCCGAGATCGCGAAGACCACGCGCCCGCCGTCCGCCGAGGTGCCGACACCGTTGCGGACGAAGCGGCTGTCGCTGCCCTCGATGAATCTCGGGTGCAACGCG
Source organism: Paracoccaceae bacterium (assembly GCA_041628615.1). Lineage (GTDB taxonomy): Bacteria > Pseudomonadota > Alphaproteobacteria > Rhodobacterales > Rhodobacteraceae > JAMWZF01. Next base: position 1,810 of record JBFKOW010000018.1, read on the forward strand.
CCGTCGATCACCAGCATCGGCCCGGACTGGGTGGCGAAGCGGCAGTCGGGCCGCGCGGCGAGGTAGGCCCGCGTCTCCCAGACCCGGGCGCTGTCCGTGCCGATGCAGAACACGCCGTTGGGCAGCATCCCGAAATTGCCGGGCCCGGCGCTCGCGATCACCCGCATCTTCTCGGTGCCGTTCTCGACATAGTGGCCGACGGGCGACCGGTCGGGGTGAAACATCCCGGCGTTCATCGCCATCGCCAGCGGCCCTGCATCGGCCTCGACCGCCTCGAAGGAACCGTAGAGCGCGCCATTCGCATCAGTGTGGAACAGCTCGATGGGGGTCTCGGCGGGGTCGACCTCGCAGACCGTGAAGGGGGTGCCGGCATGGACGATCCGGGCGCAGTCCACCGCTTCCGCCGCCGCGGCGGCGACCGACAGCAGGGTGGCGAGAAGAAGCATCATGCCTCGTCGTCGGGCGTGTCGGACGCGTCCCGCGCGGCGATGTCCTGCCGGACATGGTCGTCCGAGAACAGCCGCCGGGTCTCGTCCATCTTGTCGAAGGTCTCGTCGATCCGAAACCGGAGTTCGGGCGAGAACTTCAGCGTCAGGCCGCGGTTCACCAGCCGGCGGATCTCGGCCCGGTTGCGGTTCAGCGCCGCCAGCGCCGCCTCCGCATCGCGGCCGCCGAGCGGCAGGACATAGGCGGTCGCCACCTTCAGGTCGGGCGAGGTCCGCACCTCGCCCACGGTGATCGAGACGCGCTGCAGGTCCGGGTCGTGGACCTCGCCGCGGGCCAGCACCTCGGACAGTGTCCGGCGGATCAGTTCGCCGACCCGAAGCTGGCGCTGCGACGGACCGGCGCCGTCATTGAATCTGTTCTTTCCCATGGCCGCCATGTAAGCCCGGGGGCCAAGGAAGTGAAGCGGAGGCAGCGATGCACGACGATGTGCCGGCGATCGCGGTGAACGGCGTGTCCGGGCGGATGGGCCGGATGCTGGTGCAGGAGGTCGCGGCCAACCCGCGCTGCCGCCTGATCGGGGCGCTGGAACGGTCCGGCCATGACTGGATCGGCATGGACGTGGGCGTCGCGATGGGCGGGGCCGAGATCGGCGTCACCGTGACCGACGACCCGCTGCCGGTGCTGGCCCAGGCCCAGGGGGTGATCGACTTCACTGCCCCGGCGGCGACGGTGGCCCTTGCCGGTCTCGCCGCGCAGGCCCGCGCGGTCCACGTCATCGGCACCACCGGCCTGTCGGCGGAGGACCTGGCGAAGATCGGCGCCGCCGCCCGCCACGCGGTCATCGTCCGCGCCGGCAACATGTCGCTCGGCGTCAACCTTCTGGTCGGTCTCACCCGCAAGGTGGCCGAGGCGCTGGGCCCGGATTTCGACATCGAGGTGGTGGAGGCGCACCACAACCAGAAGGTCGATGCGCCCTCGGGCACCGCGCTGATGCTGGGCGAGGCCGCCGCCGAAGGACTGGGGGTGTCGCTCGACGCCGTCGCCGACCGGGGCCGTGACGGGCTGACCGGGGCTCGGCGGCCCGGCGCCATCGGCTTCGCCTCGGTGCGCGGCGGCGACATCGTCGGCGAGCACGACGTCATCTTCGCCGGGGCCGGCGAGCGGGTGGTCCTGCGCCACATCGCCACCGACCGGGCGATCTTTGCCCGCGGCGCGGTCCGCGCGGTGCTCTGGGGGCAGGACAAGGCGCCGGGCGAATACGACATGGCGGACGTGCTGGGCCTGACCTGATGGGAGGGGCTGACTCCGCGCCTGCCGCGGTCGTTAAGTGAACCATAACCACGGTTGCGGCGTAATACCGGCATTCAAGACCGGAGACGACCCATGCTGCGCGCTGTCCTGACCGCCCTGTTCGCCATCGCCATCCCCGCCGCCGCGTCGGCCACCGAATACCGCACCGTGTCGGACCGCGGGGAATTCCTGTCCCTGGTGGATGGCAAGGAGTTGCGCATCGGCGCCCTCGGCATCCGGATCCGGGTCGAGGACGACGGGTCGATCGCCGGACGCGCCTCGGGCTGGGATCTGACCGGCCGGTGGAACTGGCAGGACGGCTATTTCTGCCGCGAGATGGACTGGTCGGGCTACGAGATCGAATACAATTGCCAGTTGGTGGAGGTGACCGACGCCAATAACCGGGTGCGGTTCACCGTGGACCGCGGCGCGGGAGATTCGGCGATCTTCAACCTGCGCTGACGCCGGCTCGCGACCGGCAGCCGGTCTCGGGCGCCTAGAAGTCGGTGGCGATGCCCTTGTGTGCCCAGTCGCCGTGGCGCGTGGGCTCCGGTCCGTCGGTCCCCCCGAGTTCCGGCGGCAGGTCGGCCCCGGCGGCCGCGCGGCGGCGGGCCTCGGCCTCCTGCAGCGCCCGGCGCGCGGCGGCCGGCAGGTCGGCGCGGGCGTCGGCCGTCTCGGGGCGGGGCGCGGGGCCGGTCGCGGGGTCGTCGGAGTGGTCGCTCTCGGTCATGGCGCGTCCTTGTGACGGTCGATCCCTCTGATATACGGCCCGTCATGCCGCGAACAACCCGCCCCGGCCCCCGGTCCGGACGCCCCCGACACAAGACGCCCCGCCGCGAGGCCGAACCCGGACCGGGTGCGGCCGGTGCGCCCGCGGCCGCCGATCCGTCCGGGCTGGCGCCGCGCCGGGCGGCATGGCGGCTGCTGAACGCGATCACGCTCGAGGGGCGGACGATGGCAGAGCTGGCCGACACCCTCTCCGGCCTCTCCCCCGCCGACCGGGCGCGGGCGCAGCGGCTCGCGCTCGAGACCTGCCGGGCGCTGGGCCGGGCCGACCGGGTGCTGAAGCCGTTCCTCGACAAGCGGCCGAAGCCGCAGGTGCAGAACCTGCTGCGGCTCGGCGTGGTGGAACTGGCCGGCGGCGCGGCGGCGCACGGGGTCGTCGATGGACTGGTGACGCTGGCGGCGTCGGACCGCCGCACGGCCTCGGCCAAGGGGCTAGTCAACGCGGTGCTGCGCAAGGCCGCCGGGGCGGTGGAGGGCTGGGACCGGCTGCCGGTGCCGGTGCTGCCGCGCTGGCTGCGCCAGCCGCTGGTCGCCGCCTGGGGCCAGAGCGCGGTGGGCTGGATCGAGACCGCGCACCTGCGCGGCGCGCCGCTCGACCTGACCGCGCGGGACGATCCGGCGGCGGTGGCGGCGATGACCGGCGGTAGCCTGCTGCCCACCGGATCGGTGCGGATCGCTGCCCCGGTGCAGGTCTCGGACCTGCCGGGCTACGGCGAGGGCGCGTGGTGGGTGCAGGATGCCGCCGCCGCGCTGCCGGCCCGGATGCTGGCGCCGCAGCGGGGCGAGCGGATCGCCGATCTCTGCGCCGCGCCGGGCGGCAAGACCCTGCAACTGGCCGCCGCCGGGGCCGAGGTCACGGCGGTCGATGCTTCCGCGCCGAGACTTGAGCGGGTCGCCGAGAACCTTGCCCGCACGGGGCTGTCGGCCCGGCTGGTGGCGGCAGATGCCCGGCACTTCGCCGAGACCGGGTTCGACGCCGTGCTGCTCGACGCGCCCTGTTCGGCCACCGGCACGATCCGGCGCCACCCGGACCTGCCGCTGGCCCGCGACGGGGCCGGGATTGACGGGCTCATTGCCCAGCAGGCGACGCTCATCGACCATGCCCTGACCCTGCTCGCCCCCGGCGGCCGGCTGGTGTTCTGCACCTGCAGCCTGTTGCCGGACGAGGGTGAGTGCCAGGCCGAGGCGGCGCTGGAGCGGCACCTGGGGCTGACCGTCGACACCGGCTGGCAGGCGCAGGGCTGGGCCGCGCCGGAGTGGATCACCGAGGAGGGCGGGCTGCGGCTGCGGCCGGATTACTGGCGCGACGCCGGAGGCATGGACGGCTTCTATGCCGTGGTGATGCGAAAGCCCGCGTGACAGGACCGAATCAGGCCGGTATCCTGCCCGGCAAAGGCGGCGGTCCACGCCGCGACGAGCAGAGGCAGTCGGTTTGGTCTCGATCCCGTTCTCCGGTCCCCGGCGCCTGCGCCTGTTGCACCGCCTGCACGCCTTCGTGGCGGTCCGCGCCCGGGCGGCGGGCGGATTCCGCTATGCGCCCGAGCCACGGACGGTCGGCGAAGCCGCACGCGGCCGCCAGCTGCTGGCCGGGAACCTGCTGTTCGGCGGCCATCTTGTCGAGGCGCCGGGGCTGACCCCATGGGACATCGACCCGCCGGGACCCGGTTTCGCGGCGGAGGCCCAGGGGTTCACCTGGCTGGACGATCTCTACGCCGTCGGTGACGACCGGGCGCGCGAGACCGCGCGGCGCTGGACCATGGACTGGATCGCGCGCTTCGGCGCGGGGCAGGGCCCGGGCTGGACCCCGCAACTGACCGCCCGCCGGGTGATCCGGCAGATCAACCACGCCCTGTTCCTGCTGCGCGGGCAGGGCCGCGACGTGTCGGAGCCGTTCTACCGGGCGCTCGGGCGGCAGACCACGTTCCTTGCCCGGTCGTGGCGCGCGACGCCGCCCGGCCTGCCCCGCATCGAGGCGCTGACCGGCACGATCCATGCCGGGCTGAGCCTTCTGGGCATGGACGATCATGTCGGCCCGGCGATCGAGGCGCTTTGCCGCGAGGCCGAGACCGTGATCACCGACCGGGGCGGGGTGCCGAGCCGCAATCCCGAGGAACTGCTCGAGATCCTGACCCTGCTGAACTGGGCGGTGCTGGCGATCCGCGCCGCCGAACGCCCGGTGCCCGAGGTGCTGCTGACGGCCATCGCGGCGATCGTGCCCAACCTCCGGGCGCTGCGCCATGCCGATGGCGGCCTGGCCCGGTTCCACGGCGGCGGGCGGGGCGGCTTCGGCCGTGTCGACCAGGCACTGGCGGACGCCGCGGTGCGGGCGCAGCCGCGCCGCCACGGGCTGCACATGGGCTATGCCCGCCTCGTTGCGGGGCGAACCACGCTGATCCTCGACGCGGGCCGGCCGCCCTCCGGCGCCTGCGCCGTGACCGCCCATGCCTCGACGCTCGCCTTCGAACTGACCTCGGGCCGGCGGCCGCTGATCGTCAATGCCGGGTCCGGGCGCAGCTTCGGCCCCGACTGGCGCCGGGCGGGCCGGATCACCGGATCGCATTCGACGCTGGGGCTCGATCTCTGGTCGTCCTCCCGCTTCCTGCCGGGGCGGTCCGAGACCGATCCGGAGCCGCTGGCCGAGGGGCCGGTCAAGGTCGATTACGAGATCACCAGCCACGACGGCATCGCCCGGATCGAGGCGTCGCACGACGGCTATCGCCGCCGGTTCGGGCTGTTGCACGGCCGGACGCTGGACCTCACCCATACCGGGCGCGAGCTGTCTGGGGTCGATTTCCTCGCCGCGCTGTCCGGCGGCGACAAGGCCCTGTTCGATACCGCGATGGACGAGCATGCGCTGCAGGGATTGCCCTTCGTGGTCCGCTTCCACCTGCATCCCGAGGCCCAAGCCGAACTGGATCTCGGCGGCCGGGCGGTCTCGATCGCGCTCAAGAGCGGCGAGGTCTGGGTGCTGCGCCATGACAGCGCCTGCGACCTGGCGGTCGCGCCCTCGGTCTATCTCGAAACCGGCCGGCTGCGGCCCCGCGCCACACAGCAGGTGGTGTTATCCGGGCGCGCGATGTCCTATGCGACGCAGGTCCGCTGGTCCCTCGCCAAGGTGCAGGACACGCCGAACGCGACCCGGGACCTGGCGGCGGTGAACGCTGAATAGGACGAAGGACGCTGCGATGACCGAGACCGCTCCCCTGCGCCGGGCGCTGATTTCCGTATCCGACAAGACCGGTCTGGCCGGGCTGGGGCAGGCGCTGCATGCGCGCGGCGTGGAACTGGTCTCGACCGGCGGCACCGCCGCGGCGCTGCGCGACGCCGGGCTGCCGGTGGTGGACGTGGCCGAGATCACCGGCTTTCCCGAGATGATGGACGGTCGGGTCAAGACCCTGCACCCGAAGGTCCATGGCGGCCTGCTGGCCCTGCGCGACAATGCCGACCATCGCGCCGCGATGGAGGCCCACGGCATCGGCCCGATCGACCTTCTGGTGGTGAACCTCTACCCGTTCGAGGCGGCGCTGGCCCGTGGCGCGGACTACGACGAGATGATTGAGAACATCGACATCGGCGGCCCGGCGATGATCCGCGCGGCGGCCAAGAACCACGCCCATGTCGCGGTGGTGGTGGATGTCGAGGACTACGACACGCTGATCGGCGATCTCGACCAGCACGGCGGCGCGACCTGTCCCGGCTTCCGCCGCAAGCTGGCGCAGCGCGCCTTCGCCCGGACCGCCGCCTACGACGCCGCTGTCAGCACCTGGATGGCGGGCGCGGTGGGCGTCGAGACGCCGCGCCGCCGGGCCTTCGCCGGCACCCTCGCGCAGCCGCTGCGCTACGGCGAGAACCCGCACCAGAAGGCCGCCTTCTACACCGACGGAACCGCCGGTCCCGGCGTCGCCACCGCCCGGCAGGTGCAGGGCAAGGAGCTGTCCTACAACAACATCAACGACACCGACGCGGCGTTCCAGCTGGTCAGCGAATTCGCCGGACAGGACCCGGCCTGCGTCATCGTCAAGCACGCCAATCCCTGCGGCGTGGCCCGCGGCGCGACCCCGGCCGAAGCCTACCGGCGGGCCTTCGACTGCGACCGGACCTCGGCCTTCGGCGGCATCGTGGCGCTGAACCGGCCGCTGGACGGCCCCACCGCCGAGGCCATCGCCGAGATCTTCACCGAGGTGGTGATCGCCCCCGGCGCCGATGCCGCGGCGCAGGCGGTCTTCGCGGCGAAGAAGAACCTGCGGCTGCTGCTCACCGACGGGTTGGCCGACCCGCGGGCGCCGGGTCTGGCGGTGCGGCAGGTCTCGGGCGGCTGGCTGGTGCAGGACGCCGATACCGCTGCGCTCGACCCGGCGGCCCTGAAGGTGGTGACGAAGATCGCCCCGACCGAGGCGCAGATGGCCGACCTGCTGTTCGCCTGGACCGTGGCGAAGCACGTGAAGTCGAACGCCATCGTCTACGCGAAGGACGGCGCGACGGTGGGCGTCGGCGCCGGGCAGATGAGCCGGGTCGACAGCACCCGGATCGCCGCCCGCAAGGCGCAGGACATGGCCGAGGCGATGGGCCTCGAGCAGTCGCCCGCGGTCGGGTCCGTGGTTGCCTCGGACGCGTTCTTCCCGTTCCCGGACGGGCTGCTGACCGCTGCCGAGGCCGGGGCGCGGGCGGTGATCCAGCCCGGCGGGTCGATGCGCGACGCCGAGGTGATCGCCGCCGCCGACGCCGCGGGGCTGGCGATGGTGTTCACCGGAATGCGCCATTTCCGGCATTGAGGGGGCGCCATGCGGATCGTTCTCTGGGCGGGGCTGGTCGTGTTCCTGCTCGACCAGGTGACCAAGTATTGGGTAGTCCACGTGCTCGACCTCGACCGGGTGCGGGCGATCGACGTGCTGCCGCCCTACCTGAACCTGCGGATGGCGTGGAACCACGGCATCAATTTCGGACTGTTCGCGGATTTCGACATGCGCTGGGCGCTGGTCGGGGTGGCGCTGGCGGTCTCGGCCTTCGTGCTGTGGTGGATGCGCCGCGAGGGCGGGACGCTCTGGGCGCGGCTGAGCGCGGGGTTGCTGATCGGCGGCGCGCTGGGCAACGTGGTCGACCGGGTGGTCTATGGCGCGGTGGCCGACTTCCTGAACATGTCCTGCTGCGGCATCGACAACCCCTATGCCTTCAACGTGGCCGACATCGCGGTCTTCGCCGGAGCGGTCGGGCTGGTCCTGTTCACCGGAGAAGGTCCGGACCGGAAGCGGAAAAAGGGCGCGTGACGGCGGCAGGCCGATCGGGTAGCAAGACGACATGACGAAGGCACCGTTTTTCATGTTCCTGACCGTCGCGGGGCTGCTTCTGGCGGGATGCGCGCCCGGCGACCGGGGCCTGCGCAGTTTCGAGGCCGGGGCCGGGCCCGACGAGTTCAGCGTCCTGCCGCAGCGGGAACTGACCCTGCCCGAGAGCCTGTCGGCCTTGCCGCCGCCGACCCCGGGCGGCACCAACATCACCGATCCCACGCCGCGCGCCGATGCCATCGCCGCGCTGGGCGGCCGGCCCGCGGCCGCCCGTGCCGGGGGCGTTCCCGCCGCCGACGCCGCGCTGGTCGCCGCCGCCGGCCGCAACGGGGTCGATCCGACGATCAGGGCCGAGCTGGCCGAGGCCGACCGCGCCTTCCGCGAGCGCCGCGCCCGGTTCAGCCTGTTCGGCGGCGCCGGAGAGGAGCGGTATTTCCGCGCCTACGCGCCCTTCGCGCTGGATGCCCGCGCCGAACTGCGCCGGTTCCGCAATATGGGCGTCGCCACTCCCACCGCGCCGCCGGCCGAGTGATCCCGGGGCCTTCGCGGCCCGCTCACATCCCCGTTGCCGGCGCTTGATCGCCCGGCGCGACGGCGTAGCTTCAACGCAGAACAACCGCCGGAGACTCCGATGCGCCGACTCGCCGCCGTCATGCCCCTCGTCCTCCTTGCCCTGTTCCCGGCGCCGGCCGCCGCCGAGGAGGCGGTGACCACCTACCGGCTCGACAACGGCATGGACGTGGTGGTGATCGAGGATCACCGCGCGCCCGTCGTGGTCCACATGGTCTGGTATCGCTCCGGCTCGGCGGATGAGCCGGTCGGCGCCTCCGGCGTCGCGCATTTCCTCGAACACCTGCTGTTCAAGGCGACCGACACCCTCGCCTCGGGCGAGTTCTCGGAGGTCGTCGCGGCCAATGGCGGCTCGGACAACGCCTTCACCTCCTACGACTACACCGCCTATTTCCAGCGCGTCGCGGCCGACCGGCTTGAACTGATGATGCGGATGGAGGCCGACCGGATGAACAACCTGCGCCTCACGCCCGAGGACATCGAGACCGAGCGCCGGGTCATCCTCGAGGAGCGCAACCAAAGGGTCGAGAATTCCCCGGGGGCGCTGGCCCGCGAACAGATGAGCGCGGTGCAGTATCTCAACCACCGCTACGGCGTGCCGGTGATCGGCTGGCGGCACGAGATGGAAGAGCTGTCGATGGAGGACGCGCTCGCCTTCTACGACCTGCACTACGCGCCGAACAACGCGATCCTGATCGTCGCCGGTGACGTGGAGCCCGAGGAAGTGCTGGCCCTCGCCAAGACATACTACGGGGTGATCCCGGCCGAACCCGATCTGCCCGAACGCTACCGCCCGCAGGAGCCGCCGCAGACCGCGGCCCGGCGGCTGGTCTACGAGGATCCGCGGGTGTCCCAGCCCTACGTGACGCGCAGCTACCTCGCCCCCGAGCGCGACTCCGGCGCACAGGAGAAGGCCGCCGCACTGGTCTACCTCGCGGAGCTGCTGGGCGGGTCGCCGTTCACCTCGGCGCTGGGCACCGCGCTCCAGTTCGACACCCAGACCGCGGTCTACACCAGCGCCTTCTACAGCGGCACGTCGCTGGACGACACCACCTTCGGGCTCGTTGTGGTGCCGGTGGAAGGGGTGAGCCTCGCCGCGGCGGAGGCGGCGATGGACGAGGTAATCGCCGAGTTCATGGCCGGCGACATCGATCCCGAGCGGCTCGAAAGCATCCGCACCCAGTTCCGCGCCGCCGAGATCTACGCCCGTGACAACGTTCAGGGCCTGGCCCGGAACTACGGCGCCGGCCTGACCCAGGGCCTGACCATCGAGGACATCCAGGCCTGGCCCGACATCCTGCAATCGGTCACCGAAGAGCAGATCAAGGCGGTCGCCGCCGAGGTGCTCGACCGCCGCCGGTCGGTGACCATGCAGGTGGTGCCCAACCAGGAGGCCCTGACCCAATGATCCGCTTCGTTCTGACCGCCGCGCTTGCGCTGTTCGCCGTTACCGCCGCACGGGCCGAGATCGAGATCCAGGAAGTGACCTCGCCCGGCGGGATCGAGGCCTGGCTGGTCGAGGCCCACGAGATCCCGATGGTGGCGCTCGAGATCCGCATCCGCGGCGGCGCCAACCTCGACCTGCCGGGCAAGCAGGGGGCGACCAACCTGATGGTTGCGCTGCTCGAGGAAGGCTCGGGCGAGATGGACGCCCAGACCTTCCAGGCCGCCCGCGAGGCGCTGGCGGCGTCCTTCGGCTTCGACGTCTACGACGACGCCTTCTCGCTCTCGGCGCAGTTCCTGACCGAGAACCGGACCGAGGCGATGGCCCTGCTGCGGCAGGCGTTGGTCGCGCCGCGCTTCGACCAGGACGCGCTGGACCGGGTCCGGGCGCAGGTGATCGCCAACATCCGGGCGCAGGAGAAGGACCCCGACGACATCGCGGGCGCGGCCTTCGACGCCGCGGCCTACGGCGACCATCCCTACGGTTCGAGCATCAACGGCACCATCGACAGCGTCTCCGCGCTGACCCGCGAGGACATGTTCGACGCCCATGCCCGGGTGCTTGTCCGGGACCGCGTCTATGTCGGCGCCGTGGGCGACATCACGGCCGGGGAACTGGGCGCGCTGATCGACGACCTGCTGGGCGACCTGCCCGAGGCTTCTGCCGAATTGCCGCCGCGGGTCGAATTCGGGCTCGAGGGCGGGATCACGGTGGTCGACTACGAGACCCCGCAATCCGTGGCCCTGTTCGGCCATGCCGGGATCGCGCGCGACGACGAGGACTACTTCGCCGCCTACATCCTGAACGAGATCCTCGGCGGGTCGGGCCGGCAAAGCCGGCTGATGGAAGAGGTCCGCGAGAAGCGGGGGCTGACCTACGGGGTCTATTCCTACCTCGTGCCCAAGGACTATTCCGAAGCCTATCTGGGCTCCGTCGCCTCGGCAAACGACAGCATCGCCGAGGCGATCGACGTGATCCGCGCCGAGTGGGAACGGCTGGCCACCCAGGGGGTGACCGAGGCGGAACTGGCCGAGATGAAGACCTACCTGACGGGCGCCTACCCGCTGCGCTTCGACGGCAACGGCCCGATCGCCAACATCATGGTCGGGATGCAGATGGTGGGTCTCCCGGTGGACTACATCGCAACAAGGAACGACCAGCTCAATGCCGTGACCCTGGAGGACGTGAATCGGGTCGCGGCGGAACTCCTGCGGCCAGAGGACCTGCATTTCGTGGTGGTGGGTCAGCCCGAGGGGCTGGAGCCGACGAACTGATTCGGGCCAATTGACCAGGAAGGTGGGTCGAGACCCACCTCACACGGCTGGTCGCCCGGGCGTGAGGTGGGTCTTGACCCACCGCCCCTTTCCCCTCGCAGAATCGTTCGCGCCACGCTAAACCTAGCGGTATGCCCGCTGCAGACCCCAAGATAGGCGCTATTCGACCGGTGATCCGCCCCCTCGACGCGGCGGCGATCAACCGGATCGCGGCCGGCGAGGTGATCGAGCGCCCGGCCTCCGCGGTGAAGGAACTGGTCGAGAACGCCCTCGACGCCGGGGCGGGCCGGATCGACGTGACTTTCGCCGATGGCGGCAAGACCCTGATCCGGGTCGCGGACGACGGCTGCGGCATGGCGCCGGACGACCTGCCGCTGGCCCTGACCCGGCACGCCACCTCCAAGATCGACGGCTCCGACCTGCTGGCCATCCATTCCTTCGGGTTCCGGGGCGAGGCGCTGCCCTCCATCGGGTCGGTCGGCCGGCTGACCGTGACCTCCCGTGCCGCGGGCGAGGACGGTGCCGAGATCCGGGTCGCCGGCGGCGCACCGGGGCCGGTCCGGCCGGCGGCACTGGGCGGCGGCACCATCGTCGAACTCCGCGACCTGTTCTTCGCCACCCCGGCCCGGCTCAAGTTCCTGCGCAGCGACCGGGCCGAGGCGCAGGCGATCTCGGACGCTGTCCGCCGGCTGGCGATGGCCGCGCCGGCGGTGCGCTTCACCCTCACCGACGCCAGCGGCGGCGAGACGCGCGGCCTGCTCGACGCGGAGCCGCGGCCCGGCCCGCGGGACGCCGCGCTCAAGGCCCGGCTGCGGCAGATCCTCGGCCCCGACTTCACCGACAACGCGGTACCGCTCGACGCGGAGCGGGAGGGGGTTCGGCTCACGGGTTTCGCCGCCCTGCCGACCTATTCGCGGGGCAGCGCCGTGCGCCAGTTCCTGTTCGTGAACGGCCGCCCGGTCCGGGACAAGCTGCTGCTCGGCGCCCTGCGCGGGGCCTATGCCGACCTGCTGAGCCGGGACCGGCATCCGGCGGCGGCGCTGTTCCTCGACTGCCCGCCCGAGCTCGTCGACGTGAACGTCCACCCGGCCAAGACCGAAGTCCGGTTCCGCGATCCCGGCACCGTCCGGGGGCTGGTCGTCACCGGCATCCGGCACGCGCTCGCCGCCGCCGGGCACCGGGCGTCCTCGACCGTGGGGCACGCCACCCTCGGCGCGTTCCGGCCCGCGCCCGAAACCGGCGCGCCGCGGATCTACCAGATGGACCGGCCGCGGCCGGAGCCGTCCCCCGGGTTCGCCGCGTTGCGCGGCGCCTGGACCGGGCGGGTCGAGCCCGAGGCGCCGGAGACCGCCCCCGCGCCCCCGGTTCCCGACGACGCCCCGCTGGGGGCTGCCCGGGCGCAGGTGCACGAGAACTACGTCATCTCCCAGACCGCGGACGGCATCGTCATCGTCGATGCCCATGCCGCCCACGAACGGCTGACCTACGAGAAGCTGAAGCGTCAGGCCGCGGAGCGGGCGGTGCCGTCGCAGCCGCTGCTGATCCCCGAGATCGTCGAGCTCGGGGCCGAGGCGGATCGGCTGCTTGCCGTCGCCGACGCGCTCGACCGGCTGGGCCTGAAGATCGAGGGCTTCGGCCCCGGCGCGGTGGCGGTGCAGGCGACGCCCGCGATCCTCGGGCCGGTGGGGGCGGCCGACCTCCTGCGCGACATCCTCGACGAGATCGAGGAGGGCGACGGCGCGGACCTGCTGCAGTCCCGGATCGATGCGATCCTCAGCCGGATCGCCTGCCACGGGTCGGTCCGCACCGGGCGGCGGATGACCGGCGAGGAGATGAACGCGCTCCTGCGCGAGATGGAGGCGACGCCCCATTCCGGCCAGTGCAATCACGGCCGCCCCACCTACGTGGAACTCAAGCTGAGCGATATCGAACGCCTGTTCGGCCGGACTTGAGGGGCCGGTGCGCAGCGCCTAGGCTGGCCCCGTTCAGCGAGTGCGATCGGGAGGGATGACGATGCGCGGAGTCTGCACTTCGGCCGGGTTGGCGGCGCTGCTCGCGGGATGCAGCGGGGGCGGCGCGATCACCCCCGAGAGCCTCGCCTATGCCAACCTGTCCGCCGAGCTTCGGCGCGCCTACGCGGCCAGCTATCTCGACCAGCCCTTCGCGGACGGCCCGGTGTCCGTCGTCGCGGAAGAACGCGGCGAGATGAAGACCTTCATTCTGGTTCCGTGCCGCGGCGGCGATCACGTCTGCGCCGGCGGGCTGCATGGGCCGGCAGGTCACCGGACGGACGCGCCGGATTTCGTCTCGGTGCAGTGGATCTACGGTGGACGCGTATTCCTGCTGGAGCCGGGGGGTGGCGGTGTGCTCAGGCACGCCGGACGGGACACGCCCCTCGCCTGGGACTGAAGCCAAGCGAGGGGCGTCGCCGCGCGGCGACGCCCCTCGATTCCGAAAATGGCAGAGGTGGACCGCAGCCGGTTCGGGAGCCCTTCCCGACCCGGCCCGCGCTCAGATTCCCATGATCCGTCCGGCGAGGCGCGGGACGATGCCCTTGAAGCGCAGCCGGGCGTCGGTGGCGGCAAGACAGATGCAGTCGGGACCGGGTTCGGCGACGGGCGTGTGCTCGAATTCCTCGTTGGCGACCTCGACATCGCCGGCCGCGAAGCGCGCCGTCTCGTCGCTGAACGCGCCCTGCAGCACGAGGGTCAGTTCGGTGCCGCCGTGGCCATGGTCGGGCACCGCGACGCCGCCGGGAATGCGCAGGAGATAGGCGTTTTCCCGACCCTTGGTCCGGATCACCGCCTGTTTCACCCCGCCGCCGATCGCGCGCCACTTCACGCTGTCAACGTCGCCGCCGACCCAGTCGCGCAGCGGCTTGGGAAACAACGCCTCGTCACGGGCGATCACCGGCCGCGCCGCAGCCTTGCCGCGCGGCCGCTCGTCGTGGTTGGCGGCGATCATGGCGAGCGTGGCCTCGAAGCAATCGTCACTCAGGTCGGCGCCTTCGACGCCTTCCATCACCTCGCCGCCGACGGTGTCGAACTCGGCCAGGCGGGCGCGGCATTCGTCGCAGAGCGATACGTGGGTGGCGACCACGAGGCTGAACGCCTCGGGCAGGGTGCCTGCCGAGTATGCCATGAGCAGCGCGTCGGTCAGGTGGTGTTTGATCTCGGTTCTGGTCATCTCTATCCCATCGCGTGGCGCAGGCGGTCCAGCGCCAGGCGTATCCTCGATTTGATCGTGCCAAGCGGAAGACCGGTCTCGGCGGCGATTTCCGAATGGCTCAGTTCGCCGAAGTAGGCGCGCTGGATCAGGTCCCTCTGTTTCGCAGGCAGGGCCGCGATGGCCTCGCCCAGTTTCTCGCTCTCCTGCTGGAGCGCCATGGCCTCTTCCTGGTCCGGGTCCGCCTCGGGCCCCCAGGGCAGGTCCTCCGGCTCCGGTCTCCGCTCCTTGCGGATCATGTCGATCCGCCGGTTCCGCGCGATCGTGAAGATCCACGTGGACACGCTCGCCCGGGTCGGGTCGAACAGGTGCGCCTTCCGCCAGAGTGTCGCCATGACCTCCTGTGCAACTTCCTCGGCCAGATCGGCGCTGGCCCCGCCCTTCATCAGGAACGCCTTCACCCGGGGGGCGAAGTGCAGGAACACGGCGCGGAACGCCGCCTGATCCTGCCGATCCCGTATCGCCTGCAGCTCTGCCACCCATGGCGGGGACGAAGATGCCGGGTTGATTTCCACGTTGGCTCCTTCCGGGCGCGGCCCATCGACCTCTCCGGCGCCAGCGTAGGTCGAGGCGCCGGTCGATGCATCCGCTTTCCGAAGCGCGTTCGTTGCCATCAACATGACCTGTCTACGGGCCGGATGCGCGGCCGGATCACACTGCGGCGGCGATTTTCTTTCATCCGTTGCCGTCGCCGGACCGTAAAGACAACAACGCCTTGAAGGGGACGGAGCGAAGCCACATGCCACTCGAGACCGGGACGAACGCGCCCAGAAGACTTGCCGTGATCGGCGCGGGGATTTCCGGGATGGGGGCGGCGCACATGCTGTCCGAGGACAACCACGTCGTGCTGTTCGAGGCCGAGCCGCGGCTGGGCGGCCACGCCCGCACCATCATGGCCGGGCCGCAGCGCGACGAGGCCGTGGACACCGGGTTCATCGTGTTCAACTACGCCAACTACCCGCATCTGGCCGCGCTGTTCGACCACCTGCAGGTGCCGGTGACCAGGTCCAACATGAGCTTCGGCGCCTCGATCGGCGGCGGCTGGCTCGAATACGGGCTGGCCTCGGCCAACGCACTGTTCGCGCAGCGCCGCAACCTCGCCCGCCCGGCCTTCCTGCGCATGGTCCGGGACCTGTGGCACTTCAACGCCACCGCGCTCGAGACCAGCCGCGCCGATCCGTCGATGACCATCGCCGGCCTGCTCGAGACGCTGGGGACGAGCGACTGGTTCCGCGACTACTACCTGCTGCCGATGTCCGGCGCGATCTGGTCCACCCCGACCGAGAAGATCATGGACTTCCCGGCCCACGCGATGATGATCTTCTTCGACAACCACGCGCTGCTGCACCACACCGGGCAGCACCAGTGGTACACGGTGCAGGGCGGATCGGCCGAGTATGTCCGCCGGCTGGGCGTGTCGATGCAGAACCGCGGCGTCGAGATTCGGCTCGGCACCCCGGTCGCCGGCGTGCGCCGCGGGCCACTCGGGGTCGAGGTGAAGGGTCGCGGCGGCGAGTGGGAACTGTTCGACGAGGTGGTCTTTGCCACCCACTCCGACGACACCCTGCGCCTGCTGAGCGACGCGACCGCGGTGGAGCGGTCGGTGCTGGGCAACCTCCGCTACCAGCCGAACCGGGTGGTGCTGCATTCCGACGCCTCGGTCATGCCGAAGCGGCGGGCGGTCTGGTCGTCGTGGAACTACGCCGAGGCGCGCGGCAAGCGCAGCGACCGGATCGACCTCACCTACTGGATGAACTGCCTGCAGCCGTGGGACAAGGCGCGCGACTTTTTCGTCACGCTGAACACCGACCGGCCGATCCGCGAGGACCTGATCTGGGACGAGGTGACCCTCCGCCACCCGGTATACGACCTCGAGGCGCTGGCCGCCCAGGAGGCCGCGGCGGCGATGAACGGATCGAACCGGACCTGGTTCTGCGGTGCCTGGATGAAGAACGGCTTCCACGAGGACGGTCTGTCCTCGGCGGTGGACGTGGTGCGGGCGCTGCGCACGCAGGTCAACCTCGCGATGGCGGCCGAGTGAGCGCGATCGACCATATCGCCGGGGAGACCTGGCACGGCCGGGTGGGCGACACCCGCAACGCGTTCCGCTACACGGTGGACTACGTGATGACCGATGCCGAGCGGACGCCGCCGACGCCCTGGCTGTTCGGGCGCAACCGGGGCGGGCTGATGTCGCTCTGGGACCGGGACCACGGCGGGCCGCCGGGGCAGGGCCGCGGCGCTCTCTGGGTCCGCGAGGTGATCGCCGCCCATGGCCTGCCGGCCCCGGACCGGATCGACCTGCTGGCCCAGCCGCGGGTTCTCGGCCATGTGTTCAACCCGGTGTCGTTCTGGCTCTGCCACGACGAGGCCGGCATCCTGCGCGTCGTCATCGCCGAGGTGACCAACACCTTCGGCGACCGGCATTCCTATCTGTGCAGCCGCGACGACCTGGGCGAGATCACCTGGGACAGCGAGCTGCGGGCGACCAAGATCTTCCACGTCTCGCCGTTCCAGCCGATCGAGGGCGGCTATGCCTTCCGGTTCGGGATCGGGGACGACAGGATCACGATCCGCATCGCCCTGTCCACCGGCAAGGCCGGGCTGATCGCCACGCTGACCGGGCCACGCCGGCCGCTCGGCACCCGGTCGATGCTGCGCTCGGCGCTGCGCCGGCCGTTCGGGTCGCGCCGGGTGCTGGCGCTGATCCACTGGCAGGCGCTGAAACTGTGGTGGAAGGGCGTGGCCTACCGCCCACGGCCCGAGCCGCCGATGGAGGAGGTATCGCGGTGACCGTCCGCGCGCTGCCTCTCGCCCAGTCGGCCCTCGCCGACCGGCTGCCCGCGTGGTCGCTGTTCGCTGCGGTCCTCTCGGGGGCCGGGCTGCCGATCTACATCTACGCGCCGAAATACTACGCCGACACCTTCGGGGTCAGCCTCGCCGCGCTCGGGGCGGTACTGTTCGGGCTGCGGCTGATCGACGTGGTGCAGGACCCGGCGCTGGGCTGGGTGGCCGAGCGGCTGCGCCGCGGCCGCCGGCTGGCGATCTTCGGCGGGTCGGTCCTGCTGGCGATCTCGATGCTCGGGCTTTTCGCGGTGCCGCCGCTGCTGCCGCCGCTGTGGTGGTTCGGGCTGACGATCACCGGGCTTTTCACCGCGTTCAGCTTCCTGACGATCTGTTTCTACGGGCAGGGCGTGGCCAAGGCCGGGCCCGGCGAGGACGGCCATGTCCGGCTCGCCGCCTGGCGCGAGACCGGGGCGCTGCTCGGGGTCTGCCTCGCGGCGGTGGCGCCGACCATGCTCATGGGGGCGACAGGAGCGCCGTTCACCGTCTTCGCGCTGGGCTTCGCGGCGGTGGCGCTGCTGGCCGCGCTGGCGATGGCCCCGGAATGGACCGCGCCGGTCCGGTCCGAGCCGACGCCGATCCGCGAGATCCTCGGCGACCGGGTGGCGCGCCGGCTGCTGATCCTCGCGCTGGTCAACGCCGCGCCGCTGGCGGTGTCCTCGACCCTGTTCCTGTTCTTCGTCGAAAGCCGGCTGGCAGCGCCGGGGTCCGAAGGGCCACTACTGGTGCTGTTCTTCCTCGCTGCCGCGTTGTCGTCGCCGGGCTGGTCGGCGCTGGCCCGGCGATTCGGCGAGAAACCGGTGCTGCTCTCGGCGATGGTACTGGCGATCCTGTCCTTCGGCACCACGCTGACGTTGGGGGCGGGGGATATCGCCCTGTTCGCGGTGATCTGCGTGCTATCGGGGGCGACGATCGGCGCCGACCTCACCCTGCTGCCGGCGATGTTCGCCCGGCGGATGAGCGCGGTGGCACCGAATGGCGGGCAGGGATTCGGTCTCTGGTCGCTGGTCAGCAAGTTCACCCTCGCCATCGCGGCGGCGACGGTGCTGCCGCTGCTCGAGGCGTCCGGCTTCGCCGCCGGTGCCGACAATCCCGAGGCGGCGCTGTGGACGCTGACCCTGCTCTACGCGCTCGTGCCCTCGCTGCTCAAGGTGGTGGCGATCGCCCTCCTGGTCGCGACCGACCTGGGCGGACCGGGCCGGGCCGATCGCGACACGATTCCCCTGGAAAACGAGAGATGACGATTTTCACCTACCTGCTGATCGGCGCCGGCATGGCGGTTGCGGCGATGCTGCTGAAGGCCCGTTACGTGTCATTCTGGGCCCAGCAGCCCGAGGATTATGCCGGCACGGGGCCGGATTTCGACATCCGGACCCACCTGAACGGCCCGCTTCAATGCGAGGGCGTGATCTACGGGCCCACCGGCCGCGTCACCTCGCGCTTCGTGGCCGATTTCGAGGCCAGTTGGCAGGGCAATGTCGGCGTGATGAAGGAGACCTTCACCTACGACAGCGGCCGCCGCCAGGATCGGGAATGGCGGCTGCGGCTGGGCAGTGACGGCCGGATCGAGGCCGAGGCGGACGACGTGGTCGGCACCGGCACAGGCCGGCAGAGGGGGTCGGCGGTGCTGCTCAACTACCGCATCCGGCTGGACGAGGAGGCGGGGGGCCATGTTCTCGACACCACCGACTGGATGTACCTGACCCCGAACGGAACCATCATGAACCGCAGCCAGTTCCGCAAGTTCGGGATCACCGTGGCCGAACTGGTGGCGACCGTGCGGCCCAAACCCGGCATCCGGGACGCCGCCTGACCCCGAAAACCGAAATGGCGCCGCCGCGGACCGGCGGCCGGAAGGAGACGACGACGTGAAGGACTGGCAAAGCAAGCGCTACTGGCTGGTTGGCGCCAGCGAAGGTCTCGGGCGCGAACTGGCGAAGGTGATGAGCCGGGCCGGGGCCGACCTGGTCCTGTCGGCCCGCTCGGCCGACCGGCTGAGGGATGTGGCGGCGGACTTGTCCGGCCCGGTCCGGATCGTCCCGGTCGACGTGGCGGACCGTGCCTCGGTCGAGGCCGCGGCCGAGGAGATCGGCCAGGTCGACGGGGTGGTGTTCCTCGCCGGTATCGCGAAACTGCTCAAGGCGCAGGAATGGGACCCCGACGCGGTCGAACAGATGTTCGACGTGAACCTGACCGGCGCGGCGCGGGTCATCGGCCAGGTGATCGGACCGATGGTGGCGCGCGACGCCGGCCACATCGTCCTGATCGGGTCGCTGTCCGCCTATCGCGGCCTGCCCACCTCGATCGGCTATTCCGCGTCCAAGGCCGGGCTGATGGCGCTTGCGGAGTCGATGCACGGCGACCTGAAGGATACCAGAGTTCGGGTTCAACTGGTCAATCCCGGCTACATCCAGACCCGGATGCAGGACGACAACCCGCACGCGAAACCGTTCATGATGTCGCCGGAGGCCGCCGCCCGCGAGGTGTTCGAGCACATGTGCACCGACTATTTCCACAAGGCGTTCCCGTTCGGCTTCAGCCTGCTGTTCCGGCTTTCCCGGTTCCTGCCGACCGGGCCTTACGAATGGATCTTCTTCCGCCGCTGACGCCCGGCGCGGCCGGTCCTGCCGTCGCGTCGGGCGCGATTACGGCTTGATCCCGATCAAGGTGGCGCGCAGGCTTTCCGCGCACCGTCACCGCGACAGGATCGGAGAAAGGCGCGACATGGAAATCGCTGCGAACAAGGTGGCCGAGGTGATCATCCTCGCCCGCGAACTGGACCGGGCGGAGCGCGAGTTCGACGGTTTCGTCGATGCGCTGACCGAGGACGAACAGGCCGAACTGGTGGCGATCTTCTGGATCGGGCGGGGGTCCTTCGACGCTGACGACTGGGACGAGGCGGTCAACACCGCGCTGACCGAGGCGACGACTCCGACCGCGACCTACCTCAAGGGCTCGCCGCACCTTGCCGACCATCTCGAAGCGGGGCTCGAGGCGCTGGGCATCGATCCGTCCGACGAGGAAGACGAGCTTTACCGCCCGACGTGATCGGCGAACAGCGCCGCCGCGCGCCGCCAGACTGCCCCGTCGGGCAGGGTCAGAAGGTGCGGCAGCAGCTGCGCGGCGAAATCCTCTGAGCTTTCGCGGGGCAACAGGGACGGCAGGTTGTCGATCGCCATGATGTCGAGCACCGGGTCGTCGGCCACCCGCAGCACCGGCGCGGCCCACGAGGTCGCCGCGTCGTAGAGCGGCACCGGGTTGTAGTCCGATCCAGGATCGCAGGCGATGTCGCCGATCGCCCGCAACCGGGGCCGGTCCATCCCGGCGGGCACGAAGCAGGGCGTGTGCGGCCCGGCGAGAACGCAGTTGAAGAACAGGTCGTGGGCGCCGATCTCGGGGAACGGGCCGCCATGGGCGGTCTCGGCCATGTCCCAGCCGGTGACCGGCACACCCATCGCGGTGCAGAGGTCGGCGGCGCCCCGGCCGACCCGGCCCATCGCTCCGACGATCAGGGCGGCGGGCCGCGCCGCGCCCTGCGCCGCCAGCGCCGCCTGAACATCGGCCAGCATCGCCGGGCCCGAATCCCATTCCGTCACCGCCGGGCAGCGTCCGCCGCGCTGTTGCGCCGCCCAGGCCAACAAGGTGACCGCTGCGCCCGCATAGCCCGCCCAGTAGCCGAAAGCGGCGACTCGTCGGCCGTCGTCGTCGGTGAGGTATTCGAGGTCGAGCAGCGTGCCGCCGCCCTCCCGGAACCGGCGCAACAGGGCTGGACCGCCGGGCTGGCCCTTGTAGGCGTGGCCGAACATGACGTGCCGGTGGCGCAACGGCGTGCCGTCCTCGGGCAGCTCCTTCAGCCCGACGATGACCGCCTCGGGCGGCGCATCGGGCCAGCTTCCCTCGGGCGCGATGGCGGCTCCGGCGGCGGCGTAGTCGCCGGTGGGCACGATCCGCGTGGCGCTGTCCTCCACCGTCACCGCGAAGCCGGCCGCGAGAAGCCGCGCCACGCCGTCCGGCATCACACCCACCCGGCGCTCGTTGTCGCGCGGTTCGGAGCGAATCCAGAGATGCATCAGTAGAAGGTCCGCGCATCCGCCCGGCCAGGCGGGTCGAGATGCGGTGTGGCGTTGTAGCCGGCCAGGATCGTCCGCCCCGGCGCGACGTGGATCCGGTGCAGCGAGGTGTTGTAGATCGGCAGCATCACGTTCGACATCCGGATCAGGTCGAGGTCGAGCAGGTGTCGCAGGACCATGCCGATCACCCCGCCGCTGGTCACGCAGAGAATCCGGCGGCCGGGCACCGCCGCCTCGGTCAGCATCTCGCGCACCCGGGTCTCGAAGCTGAGATAGCTCTCGGCGCCCTGGATCTCGGCGGCGTGCCAGGCGGCAAAGACCTTGGGCATGTGGTCGGCGAAGTCGTCGGGGCCGGGGGCGGGCGTGCCGAACCGTTCGGTCAGCGCGGCGGTCAGCCGGTAGTAGTCAAGCTCGTTGAGGCGCGCGTCCTCGTCGGCCTCGTAGCCCATCCCCGCCACCGTCTCGCGGTGCCGGCGCAGGGTGCCCGAGACGACGTGGTCGAAGGGCGCCTCGTGGGCCGCCATCCACTCGCCCAGCCAGGCCGCCTGCCGGTGACCGAGGTCGGAGAGGCGGTCGTAATCCTCTTCGGTCGTCGCCGTCGAATTGGCCTGTCCGTGCCGGACCAGCGTGATGAGACCCATCGCCCTCGTTCTCCTTGCCCGGACCTGTTAGCGCGGCGCGGCGGCGTCGTCACCCCGTTGCGGCGCACCGGCCGTCGGTCCGCCGGGGATCAGTAGGTCCAGCCCATCGTCGCCTTGACCCAGGGCAGGACGGTAGCGGCGACGAGGCCGACGACCGCCCCGGTGGCCAGCCGCGGCGCGAGACCGCCGAGCCGCGGCGCGAAGCCGCTGAGGCAACTGCAGACGATGGCGTAGAAGGCGAGAGAGATCGGGTCCATGCCCCGAGTCTACAGGCCCGCGCGCCGGATTGTCCCGAGAATCGGCGCCGGCGCCCGCCCGGACAGCCCCCTGCCGGTTCCATTCGTGGCGCGCGGGCCACATCGCGGTGGCGTTCGGGGCCGTCGTCTCCACCAAGGGCGCCGGGCGGCCTAGCTAGGGCCGGAGGGTGAACACCAGCGGGGTTGGACGATGAAGAGCGGTTTCATGGCTATCGTGGCGGGCCTCGGGCTGATCGCCGGCGGCGCGGCGGCGCAGGACAAGCTCTATTCCGACGCGGAGCTCAGCTACACGCTGCGGGACGCAGGCGGCACCGAGATCGGCCAGACCCTGTTCGCGGTGTCGGCCGGCTACGATTACGGCACCTTCGACGTGATCGCCGACCTCGCCTCCACCCGCTACGTCGCCCAGGCCGACGGGCCGAACCCGGAGCTGGGGCTAAGCGCGGTGGGTCTCGATCTCGGCTACCGGGTCGCGCCGGAGGTCAAGCTGCACGGCGCCTTCGTCGCGCTCGAGATCGACGGCGACCAGACGCATTTCGCCGAGGCCGGCGTCACCTACCAGACCGGCCGCGTCTGGCTGACCGGGTTCGTCGGCCAAGGCGACGACGGGCTGGTGCTGGCGGACAGCTATGCCGGGGCGGTCGCGGGGATGGAGTTCGGGCAGGGAACCGAGGCGGCACTGGGGCTCTACGGATCGGGCGACGACACGGCGGGCGACGTGCTCACGCTGGCGGTCCTGCACCGGGGCGGACCGCTGGAATGGACCGCGGATTACGTCGCCTCGGACGAGCAACGGCTGCTGGCCACCTCGGCCATCTACGCCGCGTCGCCGCGGATCGACCTGCGGGCGGATGTCGAACGGTTCACCGGGGCGGATGAGGACACCACCGGGCTCGCGCTGGGCGCCGGCTACGAGGTCGCGCCGGCGCTCGTTGCCTTCGGCCAGGTGTCGCGGCTGTCGGGCGGGGACGGGCCGGACGTGACCGGTGCGACCATCGGGGTCACCTACCGGACCGGGGCGCGGTCCCTGCGCGAGGATGGCAGTTTCCGGCGGCTGATCCGGCCCTTGTTCTTCGGCGGCGACCGGCTTCCGGACTTCTGAAACAGGGCCCGCGGGGGCCTTTCCCCGCAGAAATGAACAACCGTTCAAAAAAATGATTTGACGGGTCGGAGCCCGCTTGCACAGTATTGTTGCGTGCCCGGGGAGGACGCGGCACAGTCAGGCCACGTCCGGTCAGCCGCCGGGCAGGCAGGGTTCGTCCGGCGTCCGGTCGGACAGGGAGGACATCGTTGACCGAGGCCGCGGCCCCTTCGGGCGATCTCTCTTCGATTCCGGCGCTGCTGGCCCGGAACGCCCGGGACTACGGCGACAAGCCCGCCTACCGGGAGAAGGAATTCGGCATCTGGCAGTGCTGGACCTGGGCCGAGGCCAGCGCCGAGATCGACGCGCTGGCGATGGGCCTGATCGCGCTCGGGCTGAACGAGGGCGATTCCGTCGCGATCATCGGCCGCAACCGCCCGGCGCTCTACTGGTCGATGGTGGCGGCGCAGAAATGCGGCGCGGTGCCGGTGCCGCTCTACCAGGACGCGGTGGCCGAGGAGATGGCCTACGTCCTCGAGCATTGCGGCGCCCGCTTCGTGATCGCCGGCGACCAGGAGCAGGTCGACAAGGTCCTTCAGGTGCAGGAGACCGTCACCGGCATCGACCAGATCGTCTATGTCGACAAGCGCGGCCTGCGCAAATACGACCATACCCACATGAACGCCCTTGCCGACGTGCAGGCGGAAGGGCGGGCGGGGCATCACCGGCTCGAACCCGAACTGCGCGCCCGCGAGGCCCGGCTGGGCCCGGACTCGACCTGCGTGATGCTCTACACCTCGGGCACAACCGGGCGGCCGAAGGGCGTGGTGCTGTCGAACCGCAACATCATCGAAACTTCGAGGAACACGGCGGCCTTCGACGACCTGCGCCGATCGGACGAGGTGCTGGCCTACCTGCCGATGGCCTGGGTGGGCGATTTCATCTTCTCGATGGGCCAGGCGATGTGGTGCGGGTTCTGCGTGAACTGCCCGGAATCGGGCGCCACGATGTACGAGAACCTGCACGAGATCGCGCCGACCTATTTCTTCGCCCCGCCGCGCTACTACGAGGAACGGCTGACCGTCCTGATGATCCGGATGGAGGATGCCAGCCGCCTGAAGCGCTGGATGTTCCACCGGGCCATGGACTTCGCCCGCGACATCGGGCCGAGGATCCTCGACGGCGAGGCCGTGGGCCTGTTCAACCGGCTCCGTTACGCCTTCTGGGACGTGGTGATCTACGGCCCCGTCCGCAGCCGGGCGGGGATGAGCCGGGTCCGCGTCGCCTACACCGCGGGCGAGGCGATCGGCCCGGAGATCTTCGAGTTCTGGCGCTCTCTCGGGATCAACCTCAAGCAGCTCTACGGCCAGACCGAGGCCAGCGTGTTCATCACCCAGCAGCCCGACGGCGAGGTCCGCAACGACACCGTCGGCGTGCCCTCGCCCGGCGTCGAGATCCGCATCGCCGACAGCGGCGAGGTCTTCTACCGCTCGCCCGGGGTCTTCGTGGAATATTACAAGAACCCCGAGAGCACCGCCTCGACCAAGGATTCCGAGGGCTGGGTCGCCACCGGCGACGCCGGCTTCATCGAGGCGGGCACCGGCCACCTGCGGATCATCGACCGGGCCAAGGACGTGGGCAAGATGGCCGATGGCAGGCTGTTCGCGCCCAAGTATGTCGAGAACAAGCTGAAGTTCTTTCCCAACATCCTCGAGGCCGTGGTCTTCGGGAATGGCCGGGACCGCTGCTGCGCCTTCATCAACATCGACCTGACGGCAGTGGGCAACTGGGCCGAGCGCAACAACATTGCCTATGCCAGCTACCAGGAACTGAGCCAGCATCCGCAGGTGCTCGAGATCGTGCGCGGCCATGTCGCCGAGGTGAACCGCAGTCTGGCCGGCGACGAGATGCTGTCGGGCTGCCAGGTCCACCGCTTCCTCGTGCTGCACAAGGAACTCGATGCCGACGACGGCGAGATGACCCGCACCCGCAAGGTCCGCCGCCGGATCATCGAGGAGAAATACGCCGACCTGATCGCCGCGCTCTACGACGGGTCCGAAACGATCTACACCGAGACTGAAGTGACCTACGAGGATGGCCGCAAGGGCCGGATCAAGGCGACGCTGAAGCTGCAGGATGCCGAGGTCGTGGCCGACGCGGCCCGGGTCCCGGAGGCTGCGGAATGAGCCGCGATCCGCAGATCGCCCGTCCCGCTGATACCATCCTGGCGCGCCGGGTGGCCGCCTGGCTGGCCGTGCTGCGCGCCGCCGCCGGGCGGGCGGAATGCGACCTGATCCTCGGCGTGGCGGTTCTCGGCCTGTTTGCGGGTCTGCTCGGCCTTGGTCCTTTGGGCGGCGTCCTCGGGCTGCCCCTCGCGGCCGCCGTTCTCGCGCGCAACATTCGACCGGACATTCCGTCGGACAGCGCCGCAACCCGGGCCGGGCGGGTGATCGAGAAGTTCGGCGACGCGCTTTGGTTCAGCATCGGCGCGGTGCTGATCTTCGTCCCGCCGTTCCTGCTCGGTCGCGCGGTCAACGGTGCGCTGTTCGATCTCTGGGGGACTCCATGACTCTGCCGTCCGCGCTTCGCGCCACCCTTCCCGTCGCAGGGGTCTCCGGTTTCGCCATCGCCCGGAGGAGGGCCCGGTGAGCGCCGCGGAGACATTCGTCACCCCGGACGGCCGCACCATCGGCGGCGTGCTGATGGAGATGCGCAACATCACCCTGCGCTTCGGCGGGGTGGAGGCGATCAAGGACATCTCGTTCGACATCCGCGAGGGCGAGATCCGCGCCATCATCGGGCCGAACGGCGCCGGAAAGTCCTCGATGCTCAACGTGATCTCCGGCTTCTACGTGCCGCAGGAGGGCGAGGTCTGGTTCCGGGGCGAGAGGCGCCGGCCGATGAAGCCCTACCAGGTCGCCCGCCATGGCATCGCCCGGACGTTCCAGAACATCGCGCTGTTCGAGGGGATGACCGTGCTCGACAACGTGATGACGGGGCGGCTGACCCACATGAAGACCGGCCTGTGGCGCCAGGCCCTGTGGAAGGGTCGGGCCGAGGCCGAGGAAGTGGCGAACCGGGCGCAGGTGGAGAAGATCATCGACTTTCTCGAGATCCAGCACATCCGCAAGACCCCCGTGGGGCGGTTGCCCTACGGGCTCAAGAAACGGGTGGAACTGGCCCGGGCGCTGGCGGCGGAACCGATGCTGCTGCTGCTCGACGAGCCGATGGCGGGAATGAACGTGGAGGAGAAGGAGGACATGAGCCGCTTCATCCTCGACGTGAACGACGAGTTCGGCACCACCATCGCGCTGATCGAGCACGACATGGGCGTGGTGATGGACCTGTCCGACCGGGTCGTGGTGATGGACTACGGCAAGAAGATCGGAGACGGCACGCCGGACGAGGTGCGCCGGAACCAGGAAGTGATCGACGCCTATCTGGGGGTGAGCCATGACTGACGACCGGCGCCGGGAACGCGCATGGCGGGCGGAACGCCGGCGGATGACCGCCGCCCGGACCGCGTTGCCGATGCTGGGGATCTGCCTCGCGGCGGGGAGTGCCGCGGCGCAGGACCTCGGCGCGGAACTCGTCGAGGCGCTCGAGACGCGCTGCCTGCCGCTGATCGCGGAGGGCACGCTGGAGACCGCCACGCTGTCGGAAGTGCCGTCCTTCGTCGCGTCGAACTTCTTCGAACTGCTGGGAGTCGAAGGGAAGATGTACCAGCTCAGCCCGGCGGGCAGCGCCCGCATCGTCGTGCCCGCGGACAGGGCGTCCTGCGTCGCCTACGTGCAGGCGCCGGAGCCGGGCCCGGTCCTCGAGACGCTGGACGCCTGGCGGACCGGAGCGGGTTTCGCGGGCGGCCTGCCCGACCTCGGGGCGGGCGAGACCGAAGGCGCCGTCGCCTCGGGCGACGCATCGGTCGCGGTGCGGTTCGACGACGGCAGGGGATATCTCGTTCTCACGGTCACGGCGGGGAGCTAGCGCGGCATGTCGGCTGATTTCCTCTTCGGCGTCGAGGTGGTCCTGAACGGGCTCATGGCGGGGGTGCTATATGCCCTCGTGGCGCTGGGATTCGTGCTGATCTTCAAGGCGTCGGGCATCTTCAACTATGCCCAGGGGGTGATGGCGCTGTTCGCGGCGCTGACCCTGGTCGGGATCATGGAGGGGCAGGTGCCCTTCGCCCATCTGATCAACGCGGTCTTCGGCACCGAGATCCACCATTTCGGCTGGCATGTGCCGGCGCTGGCCGCGATCGTGCTGACCGTGCTGGTGATGATCGGGTTCGCCTGGCTGGTGCATACCTTCGTGTTCCGGCACCTCGTCGGGCAGGAGCCGATCATCCTGTTCATGGCGACCATCGGGCTGGCCTATTTCCTCGAAGGCGTGGGCGACCTGATGTGGGGGTCGGACATCAAGACCCTGAACGTCGGCCTGCCGCAGGGCGCGAGCTTGTGGCTCGAGGAAAACACCGCCTTCCTCGGCGGCGACGATTTCTACGGCTTCTTCATCGACAAGCTGGACATCGTGGCGTCGCTGGTCGCGGCGCTGCTGGTGATCGCGCTGGTCCTGTTCAGCCAGTACACCAAGCAGGGCCGGGCGATGCGGGCGGTGGCCGACGACCACCAGGCGGCGCTGTCGGTGGGCATCTCGCTGAATTACATCTGGGTGCTGGTGTGGAGCCTGGCCGGTTTCGTGGCGCTGGTCGCCGGGATCATGTGGGGGGCGAAGTCGGGGGTCCAGTTCTCGCTGTCGCTGATCGCGCTCAAGGCGCTGCCGGTGCTGATGCTGGGCGGCTTCACCTCGATCCCCGGGGCGATCGTCGGCGGGCTGATCATCGGGGTGGGCGAGGCGCTGTTCCAATTCGCCATCGGCCCGATGATCGGCGGCGCGACCGAGAACTGGTTCGCCTATGTGCTGGCGCTGGTATTCCTGGTGTTCCGGCCGCAGGGCCTGTTCGGGGAGAAGATCATTGAGCGGGTTTGAGCCACGGGCGGGGGACTGCGTGTCACTGCGTTCCACGACACCCACCCACCCGCCGGCCTTCACCGGCGCGCGGAAACCGATCGAGGGAGAGGGCCGAGATGTTTTATCGTGAAGCAGGCGACTTCAAGACAAGTTACGCCGCCGACAACCAGACATTCCCGATCCAGTTCGATCGCTACCGGTACTACGTCGTGCTGGTGGTCGGCCTTCTGGTCATCCCGTTCATCA
>JBFKOW010000019.1:0-30212 GCA_041628615.1 Paracoccaceae bacterium
CAAGTCCCTCTACAGGGTCGAATGACCCTCAGAACGGCCCACCCACGAGCACTCCGTCCGTGCTCATCAGCGAGTAGAGCAGCCCCTCGCGCAGGCCGCGGTCGGCGACGGTGAGCCGGTCGGAGCCCTCTGCCTTCGCCCGCCGCACGTAGGGGTCGTTGAGCTGACGCTGCAACCACAGCGTCGAGGACAGCTTGCGCCCCCGCGCGGTCTTGACCTTCACGGTCAGGTCGCGCTGCCCGCGCCCGGAACTGCCCCTGTTTTTCGGCATGGGCGCCTTTTAGACCAGTTCACCGGGCAAGAGAAGCCGCTCGCTGACGGCCCAGCCACCGGAACAGGGCCAGCGCCAGAACGCAGGCCCCGCACAGGCCCGCGCCGACGTGCACGGCGATCGCGGCATTGCCTGCCCGGTCCGCGAGGCCGCCGACGATCCGCGGGGCGATCATCATCATCAGGTAATACACGGTGAAGAAGACCCCCATGCCGAAGGTCCGCGCAGGCGGCGACAGCACGAGCGACGGCAGCACCATGATCGGTCCCGCCGCAAGGCCGAACGCCGCCCCGACCAGAAGCAGCAGGGCGACGAGCCCGCTGCCGGACAGCGCGGGCAGCAAGGGCATCAGGACCGCGAAGGCCAGCAGGCTGACCGCGATCACCGCGTCCCGCCGGCCCGTCCGGTCCGCGACGATGCCGCCGACGGGCACGAACAGCGCGAAGATCAGCGTGAAGGCGCTGATCGCCGATCCGGCCGCCGCGATGCTCCACCCCCGGTCCGCGAGGATCGTCGGCCCGAAACTCAGGATCAGCGCCAGCGCGGTGTTGTATCCCGCCCAGATCAGCGCGGCGAGCCCAAGCGCCCCCCATGGCAGGGCCCGGGCGGTCGGCAGCGGTGCGTTCGGGTCTGCCGCCTTGCCCGGCGGGGCGCGGTAGAGCGCGGCGAACAGGGCGAGCCCGCCGGCCACCAGCGCCGCCGTCGACCACCAGGCCGCGCCAAGCCCGCCCCAGACCGCGGCCGCGGGCAGCACCAGCAGCGCCAGCGCGATGCCCACCGGCCAGGAATTGACGAAGATCGCCATCGCCGTGGACACCTCGCGGCCCTCGAACCAGTCCACCAGCATCTTGGTCATCACGATGTTGAGGACCACGCCCCCGGCCCCGGCGATGCCGCGGCCGGCGAGAATCACCGCCCAGGTCTCGCTCAGCGCGATCAGGACAGACCCGGCCAGCATCGCCGCCATGGCGATGGTCACCACCCGCTTTTCCCCGAACCGCGCGGCGACCGCGCCGCCGGGCAACGCGACGACGGCCCCCGGCGCGAAATACAGCCCGATCAGCAGGCCGATGGCGGCAAGGTCCAGCCCCAGTTCCCGCGCCATCACGGGGGACACAGCGCCCACGGACTGGAACTGGAACGCCATCGCCATCCGGGCGAGGAACAGGACCGCGAGGATCGTCCAGCGGTTCACGGTCTGACCGGGGAAACTAGAACGGCCCGCCCTCCAGCACCCCGTCGGCGCTCATCAGCGAGTAGAGCAGCCCCTCGCGCAGGCCCCGGTCGGCGACGGTGAGCCGGTCGGTGGGCCAGATCCGCATCAGCGCCTGCAGGATCGCCGCCCCCGACATGATGAGGGCCTGCCGGTCCGAGCCGATCCGCGGATCGGCCCGCCGGCCGGTGGGACCGAGCGTGAGGTAGTCCCGGATCACCGCGTCGATCTGGTCCGAGGTCATCCGCAGCCCGTCCACCTTGTTGCGGTCGTAGCGGCGCAGGCCGAGATGGCTCGCCGCCACGGTGGTCACGGTGCCGGAGGTGCCGATGATCTGGAACCCCTCGCGGACCTGTTCGGACCCGTAGGGCGCGAATTCCGACAGGTTCTCCTCGAAGAACCAGGACATCAGCGCGAACCGGGCGGAATCGTCCTCCACGTCCTCGAACTGGTCGCGCAGGGTGGCGACGCCCAGCGGCACGCTGATCCAGTCCACCACCTTCGCCGCCGGGAACGGGCCGGGATCGGCGCGGAAGCCCGAATGCAGCCGCATGATCGCCCGGGGCCGGTCGGCGCGGGGCACGTTGGTCAGGTCGATCCAGACCAGCTCGGTCGAGCCGCCGCCGATGTCGACCACCAGCAGCTGGTCGGTCCGGGTCGAGACCAGCGGCGCGCAGGACACCACCGCCAGCCGGGCCTCCTCCTCGGGGGTGATGATGTCGAGCCGCAGCCCGGTCTCGCGCTTGATGAGCGACAGCAGGTGGCCGCCGTTGCGGGCCCGGCGGCAGGCCTCCGTCGCCACCAGCCGCATCCGGGCGACCTTGTGCCGGGATAGCTTCTGGCGGCAGATCCGCATCGCCGCGACCGTCCGGTTCATCGCGCTGCGCGACAGCCGGCCCGACCCTTCGAGCCCCTGGCCAAGCTGCACCGACTTGGAAAAGCTGTCGATCACGTGGAACTGGCTGCCCTTCGGCTGGGCAATCAGCATCCGGCACGAATTGGTGCCGAGATCCAGCGCCGCATAGAGCGTCACCGGGTCCGGCGGAATGGATGCGGACGGTTCGACCGGCTTCGGGAACGCGCCCGCACCCCTGGAGCGCCTGGGCGCCATCATACGCCCTCCGATTTCGAGTTGGCTCAACCCTAGGCCCGCCCCGGCCACCGCGCAAGAGCGGCGTGGGCCGCGGCACCCGCCCCGTTAAAGCCGGTTGCGGGATCATCATGACGAATTTGAGGGTCCGGCGCTCTGGGCAGCGTGGCCGCGACGCCATATCTCTCGGGGCACGAAAGCCCGATGTCGCTTGCCTCGCGCAGCGTGTCGAAAACGGATCGCGCCGCCGCCTTCGCGGCGCGTAGACCCGGCGGCAACCGAAGAGGATTCGCATGGCGCAGGTCACCATCGTCTACTGGCGCGACATCCCGGCCCAGGTCATCGTGGGCACCGGGCGGCGG
This sequence comes from Paracoccaceae bacterium, assembly GCA_041628615.1. Lineage (GTDB taxonomy): Bacteria > Pseudomonadota > Alphaproteobacteria > Rhodobacterales > Rhodobacteraceae > JAMWZF01. Next base: position 2,937 of record JBFKOW010000019.1, read on the forward strand.
GCGGCCAAGCGCGGCCTGTCCGAGCGCTTCGAACAGGCGATCGACCGTGCGGCGATGAGGTCGGGCGCCGCCGAGACCGACGCCTACCTCGCCGAATGGCGCAAGGCCGATCCCTACGAGGCCGCGGGTGCCGATGCGGAGGTCGCCGAGGCCACCGCCGCCCGGCTGGAGGCCGATTACGACACTGCGCGGCTCAAGGCGCTGATCGACAACGACGGCTGGGCGTGAACCTGGCCGGGCTCAAGGAGGCATTGATGGCTCTGCTCAACTTCCGGCGCAAGGAAACCCCCGTCGCCACGGGCGGGCTCGAGGGTTTCCTCGAGGGCTACTCGATCGAGGTGATGCCCCGCACCGCCGCGAAGGTGGAGGATTTCCGGGCCCTGCTGCCGCAGGGCACCCGGGTCTACATCGCCCATATCGACGGGACCCCGATCGAGGACATGGTCGCCACCGCCGCCCGCATCGCCCGCGACGGGTTCCCGGTGATGCCGCACTTCCCGGCCCGGATCATCCGCGACAAGGCGACCCTGGCCGACTGGATCGCGCGCTACCGCGGCGAGGCCGGGGTCGACCAGGCGCTGCTGCTCGGCGGCGGCGTGGCCGAACCGGCGGGCGATTTCGACAACTCGATGCAACTGCTGGAGACCGGGCTGTTCGGGGACTTCGCCCGGCTGCACGTGGCCGGCCATCCCGAGGGCAACCGCGACATCGACCCGGACGGCGGCACCCGCGTCGTCACCGAGGCGCTGCGCTGGAAGAGCCGGTTCGCCGAGACCACCGACGCGAAGATCGCGATCGCCACCCAGTTCGCCTTCGAGGCGGCGCCGGTGATCCGCTGGGTCGACGGGCTCGCCGCGGCGGGGATCGACCTGCCGGTCCATATCGGCATCGCCGGGCCGGCCAAGCTGCAGACGCTCATCAAGTTCGCCATCGCCTGCGGCGTCGGCCCCTCGCTGCGGGTGCTGCAGCGGCGGGCGCTGGACGTGTCCAAGCTGCTGCTGCCCTACGAGCCCACCGAGGTGCTGGCCGATCTCGCCGCGCACAAGGCCGCGAACCCGGGGTTCGGGATCGAGCAGGTGCATTTCTTCCCGCTCGGCGGGATCACCGGCACCGCCGAATGGGCCGCGGCCCATGGCGGCGCCGCCGCCCGGCCCGCCCGCGCCACGGCCTGATGCCCGCCGCGCTGCTCTTCGACCTCGACGGGACGCTCATCGACAGCGACCCGCTGCACCGGGCGGTCTTTGCCGACCTGCTCGCGCCGCACGGCCACGTTGTCGACGCGGCGTTCTACCTCGCGCATATCCACGGCCGGCAGAACCGCGCGATCTTCGCCGAACTGATGCCCGGGGCCGATCCGGACGAGATGGACCGCGCGAAGGAAGCCGAGTTCCGCCGCCGGCTGGCCGGCGCGCCGGTGGCCGCCACGCCGGGCCTCGGCGCGTTCCTCGAACGGACCGGCAAGGCGGGACTGCCCGCCGCCGTGGTCACCAACGCCTGCCGGGCCAACGCCCACGCGATGCTGGCCGCGCTGGGCGTCGCGGACCGGTTCGCCGCCATCCTCGGCGCCGAGGACGCCCCCGCGCCCAAGCCCGACCCGGCGCCCTACCGGGCCGGCGCCGCCGCCCTCGGCGTCGCAGCCACCGAGTGCATCGCCTTCGAGGACAGCCCCGCCGGGCTCGCCTCGGCGCGCGCCGCCGGCTGCACCGTGGTCGGGCTGGCCTCCAGCCTCGACGCCGACGCGCTGCGTGCCGCCGGCGCGCACCACGTCATCCCGGATTTCACCGATCCCGCCCTCGTCCCCCTTCTGGCCACCGCAACCGGAGCCCCTGCATGACCCGCACCGTCGTCGAATCGAAATCGAAAACCGTCGTCATCGGCTTTGACGAGCCGTTCTGCGTCATCGGCGAGCGGATCAACCCGACCGGGCGCAAGAAGCTCGCCACCGAACTTGAGGCCGGGGACTTCTCGACCGTCGAGAAGGACGCGCTGGAACAGGTCGCCTGCGGGGCGATGGTGCTCGATGTGAATGCCGGGGTGGTCTACAACTCGAACCCCGATCCGAACCTGACCGAACCGCCGCTGATGGCCCGGATGATCGAACTGGTGCAGGGGCTGGTGGACGTGCCGCTCTGCATCGACAGTTCGGTCCCGGGGGCGCTGGAGCGCGGGCTCGAGACCGCCGAGGGCCGGCCGCTGCTGAACTCGGTCACCGGCGAGGAGGAGCGGCTCGAGGCGATCCTGCCGCTGGTGAAGAAATACAACGTCCCGGTGGTGGCGATCTCGAACGACGATACCGGGATTTCGGAGGATCCGGACGTGCGCTTCGCGGTGGCGAAGAAGATCGTCGAGCGGGCGGCCGATTTCGGCATCCCGGCGGCCGACATCGTGGTCGATCCGCTGGTCATGCCGGTGGGAGCGATGGCGACCGCCGGCCGGCAGGTCTTCGCGCTGGTCCGCCGTCTGCGCGAGGAGCTCGGGGTGAACACCACCTGCGGCGCTTCCAACATCTCCTTCGGGCTGCCGAACCGGCACGGGGTCAACGCGGCCTTCCTGCCGATGGCGATCGGCGCGGGGATGACGAGCGCGATCATGAACCCGGTGCGACCCGTCGAGATGGAAGCGATCCGCGCCGCCAACATGCTGATGGACCACGATCCGAACGGCGGCGCCTGGATCGGATTCTCCAAGGTGCTCGAGGCGGTGCAGGCCGGGACCCCCTTCCCCGAAGCCTCGGCTGCGGCGATGAGCGCGGGGGCCGGGCGCGGCGGACGGCGCGGCGGGCGGCGCCGGGCTTAACCCGGCATTTACCCTCGCCGGGGCAGTCTCGGGGCATGGAGACGCCCGTTCACAGCCATGCCGAGGACTGGATCGCCCAGGTGTTCAGCGCCCGGGCGGTGTTCACCGGTGGGGTGCTTCGGCGGTCCGTGGCCTGGGTCGAACACGAGATCGGGCGCGACAGGTTCGTCTCGGAAGTCCGGCAGCGCGGCTTTCACTTGCTCGAATGCGGCGGACAGTTCGTCGTCGTTTGCAACAACGGTCCGATCCGAATGATCTGCTAGAAACCTGATTTTCGACGAAAATCAGTGCAGCCGCGTTTTCGTCGAAAACGCGGTGTCCCGCAGCGCCGCGGACAGGATCGTCGTGTCGGCCCCGACGCCGAACATCGTCAGCCCGGCAGTGCGCAAGGCCGCGATCTGCTCCGGATCGAAGGCGAACGCCCCCGCGGCCTTGCCCGCCGCAAGGGCCCGCTCCGCGACGCGGCCGATCGCCGCGATCACCTCGGGATGGGCCGGATCTCCCGGATGGCCCATGTCCGCCGCGAGGTCGGCCGGCCCGACAAAGACCGCGTCGACGCCATCGGTGCCGGCGATCGCATCGATGTCCTGCACCGCGGCGCGGCTCTCGATCTGCACGATCACGCAGGTCTCGGCATCCGCCCGGGCGGCATAGCCCGCGTCGGCCCCGTAGCCCGAGGCCCGGACGAGCCCGGCGCCGATCCCGCGACGCCCGGCGGGCGGATAGCGGCAGGCGGCGACCACCGCGGCGGCAGAGGCCCCGTCATGCACCATCGGGACCAGGATCGACTGCGCCCCGAGATCGAGAACCTGCTTGAGGATCCAGTCCTTCGCCACGGGGACCCGGACCAGCGCCGGCGTGCCGGTGGCCGCCAGCGCGACAAGCTGGTCGCGGATCGTGGTCAGGGTGTTCGGGCCGTGCTCGGCGTCGATCAGGCACCAGTCGAACCCCGCCCGCCCGGCGATCTCGGCCATCACGGACGAGGCCCCGGCGAGCCAGATGCCGACCTGGACCTCGCCGGCGGCCAGTGCCGACTTGAGACGGTTGCCGCCGCTCATGCGGCCCTAGCGGTAGTAGAGCGACTGGCCGTTGGCGAAGACCTGCACCTTTTCGGGCCGGGCGCTCAGCGCCACCTGCTTGCCGCGGACATCGGCGTGGATGCCCGGCAGCTTGGCGATCACCGGGTCGGCGCCGCCGACGGCGTCGAAGTAGAGCAGCGTCACCTCACCCAGGGCCTCGGTGATGTTCACCCGGCCCGCGAACACCGCGTCCTCGGTCGAGGCGCCGTCGGCGATCTCGATGAAATCCTCGGGCCGGACGCCGACATTGACCCGGAGCCCCTTGTCGGCTTCCTGGGTCGGCACCGCCGACCGGGCGATGCCGCCGCCATCCAGCCGCACCACGGTCTCGGCGCCGGTGCCGATCACCTCGCCGGGCAGCAGGTTCATCGCCGGAGAGCCGATGAACTGCGCCACGAACTCGTTCTCGGGACGCTCGTAGAGTTCCAGCGGGGTGCCGACCTGGGCGATCCCCTTGTTGGCCAGGACCACGATCCGGCTGGCCAGCGTCATCGCCTCGACCTGGTCATGGGTGACGTAGATCATCGTCGAGTTCGGCATCGATTCCTTGAGTTGCGCGATCTCGATCCGGGTCGCCACCCGCAGCGCGGCGTCGAGGTTCGACAGCGGCTCGTCGAACAGGTAGACCTTCGGGTCGCGCACGATCGACCGACCGATCGCCACCCGCTGGCGCTGGCCGCCCGACAGCGCCTTGGGCAGCCGGTCGAGATACGGATCGAGCTGCAGTATCTTGGCCGCCTTGTTCACCGCGGCGTCGATTTCCTGCGGCGATTTCTTGGCCAGCTTCAGCGCGAAGCTCATGTTGTCGCGCACCGTCATGTGCGGGTAGAGCGCGTAGGACTGGAACACCATCGCGATGCCGCGCTGGGCGGGCGGGATGTCGTTGACCACCACGCCGTCGATCTCGAGCGTGCCGCCCGAGATCTTCTCCAGTCCCGCGATCATCCGCAGCAGCGTGGACTTGCCGCAGCCCGACGGGCCGACGAAGACGATCAGCTCCCCGGTCTTGATGTCGAGGTTGATGTCCTTGAGCACATCGACCGTGCCGCCATAGGTCTTGGCCACATCCGTCAGTTTCAGCTCGGCCATGGGTTCCTCCCCCGTTCAATCGGTCGTTCGGATCGCGAGGCAGCACTGCCACGGACCAAGATGCAGGGCCCCGTCCGCGGACGGGTGGGCCGAGCCGAGCTCGGCGCCGATGACGTGCCAGTCGCCCTCGGGCATGGCGCATTCGGACGGGGTCTCGCGCAGGTTAACGGCGACGAAGATCGTCTCGGCCTCGTTCCGGCGGATGAAGTGCACCACGTCGCCGGTGCGCCGGACCTTGTCGTGGCTGCCCGTGACCAGCGCCGAATGGCTGCGCCGGAACGCGATGGCGCGCCGGTAATGGTGGATCAGGGCGCCCGGTTCGACCTCTTCCGAGGCGACGGCTCGGGCCAGGTGGTCCTGCGGCACCGGCAGCCAGGTCCGGGCCGCGCCGGAGAACCCGGCATGCAGTTCGCCGGCGTCCCAGACCATCGGCGTGCGGCAGCCGTCCCGGCCCTTGAACTCGGGCCAGAACTCGATGCCGTAGGGATCCTGCAAGTCCTCGAAGGCAAGCTCGCCCTCGGTCAGCCCCAGTTCCTCGCCCTGGTAGATGCAGACCGATCCGCGCAGGCACATCAGCAGGGTGCAGAAGGCCCGCAGCGCCGCCGGCGTCAGGTCCCAGCGGGTCGCATGGCGCACCACGTCATGGTTGGAAAACGCCCAGCAGGGCCAGCCCGAGGCCGCGACCCGGTCCACCTCGTCCATCACCTCGACCACGCGGGCGGCGTCGGGGCGGGTGCCGGAGAGGAACTCGAAGGCGTAGCACATCTGCACCTTGTCGCCGCCGGAGGTGTATTCGCCCATGATCTCGAGGCCGCGCTGGGCATCGCCCACTTCGCCGACGGCGGCGGCGCCGAAGGGCTGCATCACCGCCCGCAGCTTGCGCAGGAACTCGAGGTTTTCCGGCCGGTTCTTGGAATACAGGTGTTCCTGGTGGTTATAGGGGTTCACGCTGGGCGCGATGGTGGAATTGCGCCGCTCCGGCGGCAGCGGCGGGTTGTCCCGCAACTCGGCGTCGTGGACGTAGAAGTTGATCGTGTCGAGCCGGAACCCGTCCACGCCCCGGTTGAGCCAGAACCGCGCCACGTCGAGCAGCGCCTCCTGCACCTCGGCGCAGTGGAAATTGAGGTCCGGCTGGCTGACGAGGAAGTTGTGCAGGTAATACTGCTCGCGCCGGCTGTCCCACTGCCAGGCCGAGCCGCCGAAGATCGACAGCCAGTTGTTCGGCGGGGTGCCGTCGGGCCTGGGGTCGGACCAGACGTACCAGTCCGCCTTCGGATTGTCGCGCGACGCGCGGCTTTCGACGAACCACGGATGCTGGTCGCTGGTATGGCTGAGGACGAGATCGATCAGCACCCGGATGCCGAGGGCGTGGGCTGTCTCCACCACCGCGTCGAAATCGGCCAGCGTGCCGAACATCGGATCGACGTCGCAGTAATCGCTCACGTCGTAGCCGAAGTCCTTCATCGGCGACGTGAAGTACGGGCTGATCCAGATCGCGTCGACCCCGAGCGACGCGATGTAGGGCAACCGCTGGACGATGCCCAGCAGGTCGCCGATCCCGTCGCCGTTGGCGTCCTGGAAACTGCGCGGGTAGATCTGGTAGATCACCGCCCCGCGCCACCAATCCGCATCCTGCCCGATAATCCTGCTCATCGCGGTCTCCGACTGCGCTCCGTCCATCATTTCACCGAACCCGCCAGCAGCCCGCGCACGAGGTAGCGCTGCATCAGGAAGAACACCGACAGCGGCACCGCGATCGACACGAAGGCGGAGGTGGCGAGGATTTCCCAGTCGCCGCCGCGGGTGCCGAGCATCTCGACAAGCTGCTTGGTCATGACCGTGGTCTGGCCGCTCGCGTCGATCAGGAACACCAGCGCCACCAGCAGGTCGTTCCAGGTCCAGAGGAACTGGAAGATCGCGAAGGAGGCCAGCGCCGGGAAGGACAGCGGCAGCACGATCTTGGTGAAGATCTGGAAATCGGTGGCGCCGTCGACCTTGGCGTTCTCGATGATGTCGCGCGGCAGGCCGACCATGTAGTTGCGCAGCAGGTAGATCGCCAGCGGCAGGCCGAAGCCGGTATGGGCGAGCCAGACGCCGAGGTAGCCCTTGCCGATCCCCACCGCGTTGTGCAGCGTCAGGAGCGGGATCAGCGCCAGTTGCAGCGGCACCACCAGCAGTCCGACCACCGCCGCGATCAGCAGCGCCCGGCCCGGGAAATCCATCCAGGCCAGCGCGTAGGCCGCGAAGGCCGCCACCAGGATCGGGATGATCGTCGCCGGAATCACCACCGTCAGGGTGTTGAAGAACGCCTTGGCCATGCCTTCCGAGTTCTCGGGATCGAACAGCACGAAGCCGTAATTGGCGAGCGTGAAACTTGGCGGCGTGCTGGCGTCGACGAAGATCCGCTGCGCCCGGCCGCTGATCTGGTCGTCGTTGCCGCGCCATTCGTAGCTGCCGTCCTCGTTCAGCACGAAGGTCTCGCCATCGCCGAGATCGACGGATTCACCCGGCGCGTAGGCGCCGAGATCGCGGCTCGACGTCGCCCAGGCGGCGATCTCGCCATCGAAGCCGCCCTCGGCGAAGACGTCGCCGGTCACCGCGAAGACGCCCGGCTCGACCTCGACCCGGTTGGCGTCGGGGTCGAGGGCGCGGATCTGGATCGTCTGCTCGGCCGGGAACAGCGCCGACCACCAGCCCGAGGCGGTGATCTGGTCGCCGGTGCGGAACGACGACACGAACAGGCCCAGCGTCGGGAAGATCCACAGGAACACCAGGGCGATGACCGAAAGGTTCAGCGCCCAGACGAGGGTCGGCTTGTTGCCGGCGATATTGTCCATCACCGCATCTCCTTGCGGGCGTTGTAGACGTTCCAGACCAGGATCGGCGTCACCAGCAGCATGATGATCATCGCGCTGGCCGACCCGATGCCCCAGTCGTTGGCGCGGAACAGCTTGTCATACATGTAGTTGGCGAGAACCTGGGTCTCCCACTGGCCGTTGGTCATCGCGAACACGATGTCGAAGACCTTCAGCGTGGCGATGGTGATGGTGGTCCAGACCACGACGATGGTGGACATGATCTGCGGCACCTTGATCCTGAAGAAGATCTGGAACGGGTTGGCGCCGTCGACGATCGCCGCCTCCACGGTTTCCTCGGGGATGCCGCGCAGGGCGGCGGAGAGGATCACCATGGCGAAACCGGTCTGGATCCAGATCAGCACCGCCATCAGGAAGAAGTTGTTCCAGAACGGGATCTGCAGCCACTGCTGCGGGGTGTCGCCGCCGAACGTCAGGTAGAGGTGGTTGAGGATGCCGATCTGGGCGACGTCCTCGGGACGGGCCTCGTAGACCAGCTTGAAGATCACCGAGGCGCCGACGAGGCTGATCGCCATCGGCATGAAGATGATCGACTTGGCGATGTTGCCCCAGCGCAGCCGGTCGGTGAGCTGCGCGGCGAGAAGGCCGAAGGCGGTCGAGGCGGCGGGCACCACGATCAGCCACAGCATGTTGTTTCGCATCGCCTCCCAGAACTTGGCCTCGGCGAACATCTTGGAATAGTTCTCGAAACCCACGAACTGCGACCGGCCGCCGGGCAGCCGCTCGGTCAGCGACAGGCGCAGGGTCTCGAATACCGGGTAGGCGAGGTAGAGGCCGAGCGCGACGATCGCCGGGAACAGGAAAACCCAGGGCCGGATCAGGTTGGCGCGGTTGATGTTGCGCCCGGCGTTGGGCCCGCGGGGCGGGAACAGCACCTTGTCGAGCAGGAGGTTGGCTCCGTAGAAGTAGCCGACGCAGCCGCCGACGCCGACGGCGATCGTGATCAGACCGAGCAATGCGGGATGCATGGCCCCCTCCCCCCTGGCTGTTGTGCGCTTGGATGGCGGGACGGCCCCGGCGGATTGCCGGAACCGTCCGTGTCAGGTCGTCAGGCGCGCCTTACTTGATCGCGTCCCAGCTGGTCTGGATCGCCGCGGCGACGTCTTCGGCCGAGGCGCCGCCGACGAAGTCCACCATGCCGGTCCAGAAGCTGCCCGCGCCCACCGCGCCCGGCATCAGATCGGACCCGTCGAACCGGAAGGTGGTGGCGTTGAGCAGGATCTCGCCCTGGCCGCGCAGGATGGCGTCCTTGTAGGCGTCGAGGTTCACCCCGGTATGGGGCGTCAGGAAGCCGGTCTGGGCCATCATGATCTCGTGGGCGATCGGCTCCTTCAGGAACTCCATGAACGCGGTGGTGGCGTCGGACGGCGCGGTGATCGCCATCAGGGTGCCGCCGCCGAGAACCGGCTTGCCGAGGTCCTTCTCGGCGAACGCCGGGAAGTAGAAGAAGTCCGCGTCCTCGCCCGGCACCACGTCCTCGGGGAAGAAGGCGGTGGCGAACGACGCCTGGCGGTGCATGTAGCACTGCGGCGGCGAGGAGAAGAGCCCGGCCGGGCTGTCACGGAAGTCGGTGGACCCGACCGCGGCGGATCCGCCCGACACCATCGCGTCGTTCTTGGCGAACATGCCGAAGGTCTCGAGCGCCTCGATCACCTTGGGATCGGTGAACGGCATCTCGTTGGTGACCCACATGTCGTAGGTCTCGGGGGTCTGGGTGCGGAGCATGATGTCCTCGACCCAGTCGGTCGCCGGCCAGCCGGTCGCCGGGCCGGAGCCGAGGCCGATGCACCACGGGGTTTCGCCGTCGGCGATGATCTGCTCGCTCAGCGCGATCAGGTCTTCCATCGTCTCGGGGACCTCGTAGCCGGCATCCTCGAAGTTCTCGGGGACGTACCAGACCAGCGACTTCACGTTCACGTTGTAGAAGAAGCCGTAGAACTGGTCCTCGCCGTTGGCGTCGTCATAGGTCCCGAGCGCCACCCAGGACGGACCCGCGGCGTAGTTCTCGCTGACCCAGGAGGCGAGATCGTCGCTCAGCGGGGTCAGAAGTCCCTGGGCGGCCATGTTGGCGGCGAGGCCCGGCTGCGGGAACACCGCGATGTTCGGCGGCGAGCCGGCCTGGGCGTCGATCACGATCTGCTGCTCGAAGCCGTCCGACCCGGTATAGGTCACCTCGGCCCCGGTGGCTTCGGTGAAATAGGCGATGGCGGACCGGAACACGTCGTCCTCAGGCGACAGCCAGGGCCCGGCGATGGTGACGGTCTGGCCGCTCAGGTCGGGCGCGTTGGCCTTGTAGGCCTCGTAGCTGTCCCAGCTGAACGGCCCCTCGCCCGGCGTGAACGCCAGGTGGCCGCCGGCATGCGCGCCGCCGGCGAACAGCGCAATGCCGGCCGCGGTCGCGAACAAAGTCTTCTTCATGATTTCCTCCCTGGTGCGTCCGACTCGCAGGTTAACGCAGGTTTCGACGAATGCCGCTTCGAGAATCGTCCCAAAGCGCTTTGGACACGCGGCACGGTCTCGCATCATCGGGGTTCTGTCAACAAGACTCGAAGCAACGGCATGAAAACCCGGGAAATCTCGCAGCCGCAGCAAGAACGTCCGGATCACTGACCTTTTGACGAAAGGGCCGCCGATCTCTAGCGTCGAGTCGAATTTGAAAGCGCTTTGGCTCGGGGAAGCCGCGATCACCGATGAATTTGAAGGAACTCTCCCTGAAGCTCGGGCTGAGCCAGACCACGGTGAGTCGCGCGCTCAACGGCTACCCCGAGGTGTCCGAGACCACCCGCGCCCGGGTGCTGGAGGCGGCGCGGCGCCACAACTACCGGCCCAACACCCGCGCCAAGGGGCTCGCCACCGGCCAGTCGATGGCGATCGGCCATGTCATCCCGATGTCGGGCAACGCCGAGATGGTGAACCCGATCTTCGGCGATTTCATCGCCGGCGCCGGCGAGACCTATGCCCGGCACGGCTACGAGATGCTGCTCTCGGTGGTGCCCGACGGGCTCGACGAGGCGGCGGTCTACCGCACGCTCCGGTCGCGCGGCACGGTCGATGGGGTCGTCGTCCACGGTCCGCGCCGCAACGATCCGAGGCTGTCGCTGCTCGAGGAACTCGGCCTGCCCTTCGTGGTGCATGGCCGGGCCACCGGCTACGGCCGGCCCTATTCCTGGCTCGACGTGAACAACCGGCGGGCGTTTCAGGCGGCGACGACCTACCTGCTCGACTTCGGGCACCGGCGGATCGGGCTGATCAACGGGCGCGAGCACATGGACTTCGCGCACCGCCGGCGCTGCGGCTACGAGGAGGCGCTCGCGGCGCGGGGGTTGGCGCCGGACGTTGCCCTGATGGCCGCCGACGAGATGACCGAGCCCTACGGCTTCGCGGCCGCCGGGGCGATGCTGGGGATGCCCGATCCGCCCACCGCCTTCGTCGTGTCGTCGATGATCTGCGCTCTGGGGGTGCGCCGGGCGATCGAGGGCCGGGGCCTCGCGATGGGCCTTGACGTCAGCGTGGTGATCCACGACGACGCCCTGTCCTACCTGCGCAACGACGGAGCCGAACCCGTGTTCACCGCCATGCAGTCCTCGGTCCGCGAGGCCGGGCGGCGGCTCGCGCAGATCCTGATCGACCGCATCGCCGATCCGGACGCCCCGCACGTGACCGAACTGCTCGAGGCCCGCCTCGCCGTCGGCCGGTCGACCGGTCCCGCGCCGGGCGGCCTGCGCCGGCCGCCGCCGCCCGCCGCCCCGGCCGCCATCGCCCCCTGAACGATGCCCCGCCCGTCGCCCGCCTTGACCCTTGATGCCGTGCGACTCCCGGCCTATCAGCCCACGTGACGCCCCAACCGGAGTCCGCCATGCCCACCGTCCCTGCCGATACCCTTTCGCTCGTGGCCGACATCGGCGGCACGAATACCCGTGTCGCGCTCGCCCGGGGGGCGACCGTCCTGACCGAGACCACGAAGCGGTTCCGGAACGCCGAATTCCCCGGTCTCGAGACGGTGCTGCGGACCTACCTCGACTCCGCCGGCGGGGTGGATTGCGCCGGGGCCTGCGTCGCGGTGGCCGGGCCGGTCCGCAATGGGCGCGCGACGATGACCAACCTCGACTGGGCCCTCGACACCGAGACCCTTGCCCGGGCGACCCGGGCCGAGACGGTTTCGATCCTGAACGATCTCCAGGCCCAGGGCTATGCCATCGGCCACGTCCCCGAGGAAAACGTCCGGCGCCTGATCGACGGTCCCGAAACCGTCGCGCCCGGCGAGACCTGCCTGGTGATCGGCGTCGGCACCGGGTTCAACGCGGCGCCGGTGTTCTTCGCTGCCGACGGCAGCGTCGCCCTGGTGGCGCCGTCCGAGTCGGGCCATGCCAACCTGCCGATCCGGACCGCCGAGGAACTGCGGCTGTGCCAGTACGTCAGCACCGCGCACGGCTTTCCGGCCGTCGAGGACGTGCTGTCGGGCCGGGGGCTGGAGCGGGTCTTTGCCTGGCTGGGCAAGGAAGCGGGCGACCCGCGGGAGGCGTCCGCCCAGGAAATCATGTCGGCCTGCGCCGCCGGCGACGACGAACGGGCCCTCGCCGCCGCGAAGGTCTTCGCGCGGATGCTCGGCACGGTGTGCGGGAACATGGCGCTGATCCAGCTGCCGTTCGGCGGCATCTACCTCGTCGGCGGCGTCGCCCGCGCCTTCGCCCCCTATCTGGACCGCTTCGGGTTCGCCGACGCCTTCCGGGACAAGGGCAGGTTCGCCGGGTTCATGGGCAATTTCGGGGTCTCGGTGATCGAGGACGACTACGCCGCGCTGATCGGGTCGGCGGCCCACCTCGTCGGACTGGCCGGCAAGTCGCCGGCGGCGGGCCACTGAGGCCGGCGGCGCTCAGACCAGCCGCTGAACCGTCGTCGTCAGGTCGTTGAGCGAGAACGGCTTGGGCAGGAAGCTCGACCCGGGAATGTCCGACCGGCCGTCGGCGAAGGCATCCTCGGCATAGCCGGACATGAAGATCACCTTGGTGTCGGGTCGCGCCACCAGCGCCTTGCGGACCCAGGACGGACCGTCCAGCCCGGGCATGATCACGTCGGTGACGAAGACATCCACATGGACCTCGTCGTCGCTCAGGATGTCGAGCGCCGCCTCGGCGCTTTCGGCCTCGAGAACGGTGTAGCCCTTGAGCCGGAGGGCGCGGGACGCAAAGGCCCGGACCGGCGCCTCGTCCTCGACCAGGAGGATGACGCCGTCGGCGTTGTGGGCGAGGTTGATCGGCCGGTCGTCGGCAACGGCGACGGTCTCGGGGGCGGGATCGGCCGGGCCATCGTAGACCGGCATGTAGATGGTGAAGACCGTGCCCCTGCCGATCTCGCTGTCGACGAAGATGAAACCGCCGGTCTGCTTGACGATGCCGTAGGCGGTGGACAGGCCGAGCCCGGTCCCCTCGCCCGGTCGCTTGCTGGTGTAGAACGGCTCGAACACCTTCGGCTTGCGCTCGGGCGGGATGCCGCAGCCCTCGTCGATGACCCGGACCTGCACGTAGTCGCCGGCGGGAATCGTCGCCCGGTCCCGTTCCACCGGTTGCCGGAGGGTCACGTTCTCGGTCTCGATCAGGATCTCGCCGCCGTCCGGCATCGCGTCGCGGGCGTTCACCACGAGGTTCATGACCACCTGTTCGAGCTGCCGCTTGTCGGCCCGGATCGGCAGCAGCGCGGGGTCGTGGTTCAGCGTCAGGCGCACCTTCTCGCCCACCAGGCGGTTGAGCAGGTGCGCCAGGTCGGCCAGCGTGTTGCGCAGGTCGAGCCGCTCCGGCCGCAGGTTCTGCTTGCGCGAGAAGGCGAGCAGCTGGCTGACCAGCGCCGCGGCGCGGTTGGCGTTCTGGTGGATCTGGATCAGGTCGCCGTAATCCTCGTCGCCCTGATCGTGGCGCAGCAGCAGCAGGTCGCAGTGCCCCGAGATCGCCGTCAGCAGGTTGTTGAAGTCGTGCGCCACGCCGCCCGCCAGCTGGCCGATGGCCTGCATCTTCTGGCTCTGGACGAATTGCGCCTCCAGCGTCTTCAGCTCGGTCACGTCGTTGAGAACCGCGATCAGCTGTTCGCCGCCGGAGCCGCCGCCGCCCACCGGGTTCAGCATCACCTGCACGAAGATGTCCTGCCGCTTGCCGGTGCCACGCAGGAACTGCGGCGCATGGCCGGCCGCGCCGGTCGCCGCCTCGCGCAGCCAGTCGGTGATCGGACGGCCGAGCCCGTCGAGCAGGTCGCCCAGCCGGGTGCCGGACGGCATCGGGTGTTCGAGAAGCTCTCTCGCGCCCCGGTTCGAGGACAGGATCTCGCCGTTGACCGAAACCTTCATCAGCGGCACCGGCAGATCCTCGACCGCGTCCCAGTCGGTCATGCGCTGATCGGGGGCGGATTCGCCCGGCAGCAGGTAGATCTCGCGCCGGCCGCCCTGCCCGCTCACCTCGGCGACCAGGCTCGCCACCGGGCCGGCGGCGGCGCGCACCTTGTGAAGCCGCCCGCTCGTGATCGGCATGTCCTCGAAGATCTGTTCGAGACGCTTGCGCCGGCCGCCGACGAGGCGCCGGAACGCCTCGTTCATGTAGAGGATGGTGCCCGAGGGCCCGGCGGTCAGCATCGGCAGGTCGAGCGCGTCGGTGCCGCGCCCGCCGGTGCCGCGGCCGAGGTCCTCCAGCCGCCACAGGAACAGCCCGTCCCCGAGCCGCGTCGCCGACAGCCGCAGGTGGCCGCGCCGGGTGACGATGTCCTCGGTCGCGTGGCCGAGGGCATGGGCCTTCGCCTGGCTGCGGAACATGACCGCGCCCGGATTGGCGAACAGGTCGCCGAACAGGTAGCCGAGGGTAGGGGCCATGCTGTCCTGGAAGCGGGCATCGGCCGGCCCGTTGCGGTGCAGGATGCTGCCGTCGGCATCGGTGACGAAGGCGCAGGCCAGGTCATGGGCCGCGATCTCGATCACCGTGGCGAGCCGCATCTCGCGGCGGATCCGGCGCCGCCGGGCCCAGATCGCCGCCCCGACCGACGCGCCGATCAGGACCACGCCCGCGACCTGCAGCCCGAGCGCCGCCCGCGGGTCGGTCATCAGGTAGGCGCCGCCGACAAGCAGCAGCCCGAGGGCGAGGATGACCCCCGGCCTCGGGACCAGACGCTCCGGTCCGGTCGGCAGGCTCGTTTGCGGCAGGTCCACCTGCGACACGCAACACCCCTTCGATCGCTTCGCCCCAGTTAGACCCGCAAAGGATTAACGGTCGCTTAAGGAGCACCGATGAAGGAAGCTTGACAGACAGCCCGCGACGTTTCAATCGACGGTTGTATCGGCCCGAAAGATTTCCGCCGGACGGGTCCGCTCAGGCGTCCCGGACCAGGATCGCCCGGAAGAACCCGTCGCCGCCCGGTCCGACCGGCCAGCGCCGCTCGGCCTCCAGCCGCCAGCCGGCCCGCCCGTCCAGCCAGGCCGCCACCTGGTCCTCGTTTTCCGGGCGCAGCACCGAGCAGGTCACGTAGACCAGCCGCCCCCCGGGACGCACCAGCCTGCCCGCGGCGTCGAGAACCGCCCGCTGCTGTTGAAGAATGGCGTTCAACCCGTTGTGATCCAATCGCCATTTCGCCTCCGGGTCCCGTCGCCACGTGCCGCTGCCCGAACAGGGCGCATCGCAGAGGACGAGGTCGTAGGCCGGCGCCGCAGGCAACTCGCCCGAGGTCAGGATCCGGACTTCCGCCCCGGCCCGCCGGGCCCTGTCGGGCAAGTCCCGCATCCGCGCGGGATCGGCGTCATGGGCGTGGATCGCGGTGCCTGGCGGGGCGAGCGCGGCGAGCGCCAGGGCCTTGCCGCCGGCACCGGCGCAGAAATCGAGCGTGTCCGCCGGGACACGAAGATCGGCCGTCACCGCCTGCGAATGGGCGTCCTGAACCTCGACCCGGCCGTCCGCGTAGGCCCGGCTGCGGGAGATGCGCCGGGCGCCATCGACGACCTCGAGCGCGGTGGCGACGTGATCGCAGGGACGGGCCGCGATGCCCTCCTCCGCCAGAAGCGCCACCGCCTCGGGGCGCGCCGCCCGGTTCAGGTTGACCCGCAGAAAGACCGGAGCCCGGGCCTGCCCCGCAGCAAGCGCCGCCTCGAGCCCGGGGCCAAGGCTGTCGCGCAGCACCGGCAGCAGCCAGTCCGGCGCATCCAGCCGCGTCCCGGGATCGGACGGGATCTGCCCGGCGGCGGCCTCGCCGGGGCCAAGCGGTGCGGGCGCATGGGGACCGGCCCCGAAGATCGCGGCGGGATCGGCCCCGCGCGCCCGGACCGCGCCAAGCATGAGGCCGCGCCCGGTCTCCGCTCCGCCCAGTGCGGCGAAAGACCGGCGGCAGCGGATCGCGTCGAAGACATGGTCGCGGATCGCGGCGCGGTCGCCGGACCCCGCGAACCGGTGCGCCCGGCCCCAGGCGGTGAGCGCGGCATCGGCCCGGCGGCCGTCCAGCCAGTCGTCCAGAACCTCGATCGCCGCCTGCACGCGGGCCGCAGGTGTCACCTGAACTTCACCCCGCAACCCATTCTACATCATCCGGTAATTCGGGCTCTCGCGGGTGATCTGGACGTCGTGGACGTGGCTTTCCTTGAGGCCGGCCCCGGTGATCCTGACGAAGCTGCACCTTGTGCGCATCTCCTCGACCGTGGCGCATCCGGTGTAGCCCATGGCGGCGCGCAGGCCGCCGACGAGCTGATGGATCACGGTCCCGGCAGAGCCCTTGTAGGGCACCTGCCCCTCGATCCCCTCCGGCACCAGCTTGTCGCTGGCCGCGTCCTTCTGGAAATACCGGTCGGCCGAACCGCGCGCCATCGCGGCGATCGAGCCCATGCCCCGGTAGGCCTTGAAGCTGCGGCCCTGGTAGAGGATGACCTCTCCCGGCGCCTCGTCGGTGCCGGCGATCATGCTGCCCACCATCGCGCAGGAAGCCCCGGCGGCGATCGCCTTGGCGAAATCGCCGGAATACTTGATCCCGCCATCGGCGATCACCGGCACGTCGCCGGCCGCCCCCGCGGCATCCATGATCGCGGTAAGCTGCGGCACCCCGACCCCGGCCACCATCCGCGTGGTGCAGATCGAGCCCGGCCCGATCCCCACCTTCACCGCATCCGCCCCGGCGCCGATCAGGGCGCGGGTGCCCTCGGCGGTGGCGACGTTGCCGGCCACCACCTGCACCTCGTTCGACAGGCGCTTGGCCCGTTCCACCGCCACCGCGACGCCCTCGGAATGGCCGTGGGCGGTGTCGATCACGATCATGTCCACGCCGGCGTCGACCAGGGCCTGGGACCGCTCGAACCCGGCATCGCCCACGGTCGAGGCAGCCGCGACCCGCAGCCGGCCGAGCCGGTCCTTGCAGGCGACCGGGTTCAGCACCGCCTGCTCGCTGTCCTTCAGGGTCAGCAGCCCGGTCAGCTTGCCCTTGCCGTCATGGACCAGCAGCTTCTCGATTCGGCGCGCCTTCATCAGGCTGCGGGCCTCGTCGAGATCGGCGGGTTCGGCCAGCATGGCGAGGTTGTTCGAGGTCATCATCACCCGGACCGGGGTGGCGTCGTCCTCGGCAAAGCGCATGTCGCGGTTGGTGACGATGCCGACGACCCGGCGAGCCTCGTCGATGACCGGGAAGCCGGTCACCTTGTAGCGCTCCATCAGTTCGCGGGCGTCGGCGAGGGTCTGGTCGGGCGTCAGGGTGATCGGGTTGTAGACGATCCCCGACACGAAGCGCTTCACGCTGCGGACCTCGCGGGCCTGTTCCTCGATGCCGAGATTGCGGTGGATCACCCCGAGGCCGCCGGCCTGCGCCATGCAGATCGCCATCCGGCTCTCGGTCACGGTGTCCATCGCCGAGGACAGCAGCGGGATGTTGAGGCCGATCTCCTTCGTCGCCCGGGTCCGCGTGTCGGCGGTCGAGGGCAGCACGCTGGACGCGGCAGGGACAAGCAGAACGTCGTCGAAGGTCAGGGCCTCGCGAATCTCCATGCGGCAACTCCTTGGAGGGCTTCGGTTGGCGCTTCCCTATTTCACGGATGCCCCGGCTTGCCAAGGCACCGGCGGGCGGAACCGCCCCCCGCCTTCTTCGGACCGGAAATATCCCGGGGGTCCGGGGGCAGAGCCCCCGGCCCATGCCATCGGCCCGCCGGGTCGTTCATGACGTTCTTGAGCGAAAAGACGCCGCGATCCCCCTTTCGCCCGCCGCGCCCGGGGCTATGGTCCGGCGAGTTCAGCGAAGGCCCCCCATGGCACAGGATCCCCTCGTCATCTTCACCCCGTCCGGCAAGCGCGGGCGGTTCCCGGCCGGCACCCCGGTGCTCACCGCCGCGCGCCAGCTCGGCGTCGATCTCGATTCGGTCTGCGGCGGCCGGGGGATCTGCTCGAAATGCCAGATCACGCCGGCCTACGGTGATTTCCCCAAGCACGGGGTCACCGTGACCGAGGGCGCGCTGTCGGCGTGGAACGCCGTCGAGCAGCGCTACGACGACAAGCGCGGGCTGAAGCCGGGGCGCCGGCTGGGCTGCCAGGCCACGGTGCAGGGAGACGTGGTGATCGACGTACCGCCGGAAAGCCAGGTCCACCGGCAGGTCGTCCGCAAGGCCGCGACGGCGCGGGAGATCACCATGGACCCGGCGACGCGGCTGTTCTTCGTCGAGGTCGAGGAGCCCGACATGCACGAACCCACGGGCGATTTCGAACGCCTCGCCCGTGCGCTTGAAACTCAATGGGATATCAAGGATATCCGGGCCTCTCTTGATGTCCTGCGCAGGATCCAGCCGACCCTGCGCAAAGGCAGGTGGCAGGTGACGGTGGCGCTGCACAAGGGCCATCGCGACACCGCGCACCGGGTGCTCGACCTCTGGCCGGGCCTGCACGAGGCCGGCATCTTCGGCCTGGCGATCGACCTCGGCTCGACCACCATCGCGGCGCATCTGTGCGACCTGGCCACCGGCGCGGTGCTGGCCTCGGCCGGCATCATGAACCCGCAGATCCGGTTCGGCGAGGACCTGATGAGCCGGGTCTCCTACGCGATGATGAATGCCGGCGGCGATGTCGAGATGACCCGCGCGGTGCGCGAGGCGATCGACGCGCTGGCGGTCGAGATCGCCGGCGAGGCGGGCATCGACCCGGCGCTGATCGTCGAGGCGGTGTTTGTCTGCAACCCGGTGATGCATCACCTGCTGCTCGGCATCGACCCGGTGGAACTGGGCCAGGCGCCGTTCGCGCTGGCCAGTTCCGACAGCCTGTCGCTCGACGCGCGCGACCTCGGCCTCGGCAGCCTGAACGCCAATGCCCGGGTCTACGTGCTGCCCTGCATCGCCGGCCATGTCGGCGCCAATGCCGCCGCCGTCGCGCTGAGCGAGGAGCCGGGCAAGTCCGATGACCTGGTGCTCGTGGTCGATGTCGGCACAAATGCAGAACTCCTGCTCGGCGACAGGACCCGCGTGCTGGCCTGTTCCTCGCCCACCGGCCCGGCCTTCGAAGGGGCGCAGATCTCCTCCGGCCAGCGCGCCGCGCCCGGCGCGATCGAGCGGATCGAGATCGACCCCGACAGCAAGGAGCCCCGCTTCCGCGTCATCGGCTGCGACCTGTGGTCGGACGATCCCGGCTTCGCGGCGGCCACCGCGGCGACCGGAATCACCGGCATCTGCGGGTCGGGCATCATCGAGGCGGTGGCCGAGATGCGCATGGCGGGTCTGGTCGATCCCTCCGGCCTGATCGGCTCGGCCGGGCAGACCGGCACCCCGCGCTGCGTGCCCACCGGCCGCACCCACGAATACGTGGTCCACGACGCCAGCGCCGAGGGCGGGCCGCGGATCACCGTCACCCAGGGCGACATCCGGGCGATCCAGCTCGCCAAGTCGGCCCTTTATGCCGGAGCCCGGCTGCTGATGGACGAACGCGGCGTCGACAAGGTGGACCGCGTCGTGCTCGCCGGCGCCTTCGGGGCACACATCTCGCCCAGGCACGCGATGGTGCTGGGCATGATCCCCGACGCGCCGCTCGACAAGGTCACCTCGGCCGGCAACGCCGCGGGCACCGGGGCGCGGATCGCGCTCTGCAACAGCGCCGCGCGGGCCGAGATCGAGACCACCGTGCGGGCGATCACCAAGGTGGAGACGGCGATCGAGCCGCGCTTCCAGGAGCATTTCGTCAACGCCTCGGCGATCCCGAACGCGGTCGATCCGTTCCCGGAACTGGCCCGCGTCGTCACCCTGCCCCGGGTCAGCTTCAATACTGGCGGCGAGTCGTCCGACGGTGCCGGCGGCCGCCGCCGCAGGAAGCGCGCGACCTGACGGCGGCCGGCGGCCCGTTTCCTGCCGGCGGCGTCGCGCGATCATCTTGACCCGGTTCGACGCGCGACCTAATACGCCGAGCGAGCGCGGGTATGGTGAAAAGGTATCACGCGAGCTTCCCAAGCTTAAGTTACGGGTTCGATTCCCGTTACCCGCTCCAGTCCTCACCCAACGGCCCGGCACTCTTGCAACCTTGCAACAAAGGCTGGCGAGCTGCGCCGGCACGATTGATTCGGCAGGTCTCCGAAGACAAGGTTGCTTCAGCGCCGCTTGCCGGCGGCGCGCGTGACGGAAGGGATCCGATATGTACCGTATTCTGATGACTGCGCTCCTCGGCAGCGCCGCGATGCCCGCGGCGGCGCAGCCTTGGGGCACCAATGTGGAACTGGGCTTCTTCTCCTCGCAGCGCGGAAGCTCGGACAGCAGCGACGCGGCAGAGGACGGCCCCTATGGCGGCGCCTACATCGCCGGACAGTTCGGCCGGACCCTGGGCTCGGGGCTGGAACTGGGCGTCGACATGCGCTTCGAGGCGCTGAACGAAGACACCGACGACGTCGACGACTATGGCCGGATCCAGACCGGCGTTCTCGGCGTCCACGTCGGCCGCAACGTCGCCCCCGACACTTATGCCGGCGGCTTTGCCGGGCTCGGTTACTTCGCGGCCGAGAGCGGCGACGACACCAACACCGGTTTCATCGTCGGCGGCGAGATCGCCCGCACCTTCGGCGCGGTGAACGCCTTCGCGCAACTCGGTTACGCCGTCGCGGAGCCGGACCCGGACGACAACGCCTTCATCGGCCCGGTCTACCGGCTCGGCGCCTCCTTCGAACTGATGCCGGCGCTCGACATGACCTTCGCCCTGGAAGGCGGCACGTCGCCCACGATCTTCGAGGACGACGAGGATTCGGGCCGGTTCACCATCTTCTCGATCACCGGCGTCTACGAGATCAACGCGAGCTGGGACGCGGTGGCGTCGGTCGCGATCGAGAATTACACCGCCAATACCGAGGATTCGGGCGAGGAAGCGAACCTCTACCTCGGCGTGCGCTACAACATCGGCGGCGAGGCTTCTTCGCTCACGACCCCGATGGGCGCCTTCAAGGCGGTGGACTGGGCCAGCGAACTGGACTGATCCGCCGGACCACCGGACACTCCGCGCCCGGGGCCCTGCCGCGCCCCGGGCGTTTTTCGTTCATGATGTCCGGGGCCGGCCAGGTGCGGTTCAATGCGGTCGGCATTCTCGGCCACGTCAAGAATGCCGCCTTTCCGAGCGGGTTCGAGGATGTCCGCGTCGCCCGGCCGGGCCGGTTCGGGATCGGCGGCGGGGCCGCGGACCCCCCGACTGGCCGCGGCCGGGATCGGCTGCCAGTCTCGGTCCCGACCGCTGGCGCGGCAGGATCGCGTGGCGACTCGCCGGGCCACGACAATCGGGGCGGCGGCGCTCGGGACAGAGCAGGCCAGTGTTCCGGCCGCGCGCCGAGGCGCGCTGACCCGAAGGGGACGGTGGGTCTTGACCCACCCTCCCTTGCCGCCGCCTCCGGCGCTAGAGTCCGTGGGCGCGCAGGTGGGCGACCAGCCCGGCGGTGGACCCGTCCTTGCCCTCGTTCGATCCGCCCTCGACCACCGGCTGCAGCGCGGTGGCGAGTTCCTTGCCCAGTTCCACGCCCCACTGATCGTAGGAGTTGATGCCCAGCACCGCCCCCTCGACGAAGACCCGGTGCTCGTAGAGCGCGATGATCTGGCCCAGCACCTCGGGTGTCAGCCTGGGATAGGTCAGGGTCACCGAGGGCCGGTTGCCGGGGAACACCCGGTGCGCGGCCTGCCGCTCCAGTTCGGCGCCCTCGAAGCTGCCGGCGACCTTGGCCCGCGCCTCGTCCAGCGTCCGGCCCCGCATCAGCGCCTCGGACTGGGCCAGGCAGTTGGCCACCAGCAACCGGTGCTGGTGGTGCAGGTCGTCCTCGTGGCCCCGGGCGGCGACGAGGAATTCGCAGGGCACCACCTGGGTGCCCTGGTGGATCAGCTGGTAGAAGGCGTGCTGGCCGTTGGTCCCCGGCTCGCCCCAGACCACCGGTCCGGCGGGGCCGTCGACCGGACTGCCGTCCATCGTCACGCCCTTGCCGTTGCTTTCCATCTCGAGCTGCTGGAGATAGGCCGGCAGCCGGGCCAGCCGGTTGTCGTAGGGCAGCACCGCGCGGGTCGGGTAGCCGCAGACCTGGTTGTGCCAGATCCCCACCAGCGCGAGGAGCGCGGGCAGGTTCTCGGACCAGGCCGCGGCGCGGAAATGGGTGTCCATCGACTGGCCGCCGCGCAGGAAGGCGCGGAACGCCTCGGGACCGATGGCGATCATCAGCGACAGGCCGATCGGCCCCCACATCGAGTAGCGCCCGCCGACCCAGTCCTCGAAGCCGAACACGCGATCGGCGGCGATGCCGAAGGCGGCGGTCTTGTCCTGGGCGGTGGACAGGGCGGCGAACTGCGCCGCCGGGTCGGCGACGGTCTCGGCCATCCACGCCTTCGCGGTGCGGGCGTTGGTCATCGTCTCGATGGTGGTGAAGGTCTTGGAGGCGACGATCACCAGCGTCGTGGCCGGGTCGCAGGCGCGCAGCGCGTCGGCGATATCGGCCGGGTCGACGTTCGACACGAAGTGGCAGCGCGGCCCGTCATGGTAGGGCGCCAGCGCCCGCGCCGCCATCGCCGGGCCCAGATCCGAGCCGCCGATGCCGATGTTGATGACGTCGGTGATCCTGCCGCCCGCCCCGGTGAACCGGCCGGCACGGACATCGGCAGCGAAGGTCTCCATCCGGGCGAGGGTGTCGAGAACGCCGGGCATCACGTCCTGGCCCGCGACCGTCACCGGGCCGCCGTCGAGGTTGCGCAGCGCGGTGTGCAGCACCGCCCGGCCCTCGGTCTCGTTGATCGGGGCGCCGGTGAACATCGCCTCGCGGCGGCCGGCGACGCCGCGGTCGTCCAGAAGCCGGATCAGCAGCCCCAGCCCGTCGGCGTCGAGGTTGGTCTTGGAGAAGTCCAGCCGCAGGTCGCCGAGGCTGGCCGAGAAGGCCCCGGCCCGGCCGGGGTCGTCGAACAGGTCGAGGATGCGCCGGCCGGCGACACTGGCATGGTGGGCTTTCAGATCGGACCACATCGCTATCGGTCTCCTTCAGCTTTCGGCCCAGTGGACCGTGGTTCCCCGCAGGATCGCGGCCACCGGCGCCTCGTGCGGCGGCAGGCTGCGGGCTCGTTCGAGCGCTTCGCGCTTCTCGCTCCCGGTGATCACGAGGTGCCGGCTCATGGCGCCGTTCAGCACCGCGGCGGACAGTGTGATCCGGGGTTCGGGGGCGCCGGGCGCGCGCATCGCGACCAGCGGCGCCTCGGTGGTCAGCGCCTCGTCCAGCCGGTCGGCGCCGGGAAAGATCGAGGCGGTGTGCATGTCCGCCCCCATGCCAAGCAGCAGCACCGAAAGCGGCAGGTTTTCGGTGACGGTCGCGCCCAGCCGGTCGAGCGCGGCCTCGGGCTCGGGCGCATCGGCGTAGAGCGGGACGTAGACCGCGTCTGCGGCGCGGCCGGTCAGCAGCCGCTGGCGCAGGAGCCGGGTGTTGGACCTCGGATGATCCTCCGGAACCCAGCGCTCGTCGGTGAGCATGACCCGGACCCGGGACCAGTCGAGGTGGGTGTCGCAGAGGCTGTCGAAGATCGGCCCCGGCGTGGTGCCGCCGGGCACGGCGAGACTGGCGAAGGGGTTCTGCGACAGGCTGGTGCGCAACTCGCTCGCCAACCGGTCGGCGAGGTCCATCATCATCATCTCGGCGTCGGGATACTCGATCAGCTCCATCACGTTCCTCCTTGCCGGGCCCCCATGCCGGGCCTGCCGGCGGTCGGTGGGTCGAGACCCACCTCACTCCGCGGCCCCGCCGCCGGGTCCGGGGGTGCCGGGGCGCCCCCCTCGGCCCGGGTCAGCCCTTGATCTCGCGCCAGCGCCGTCCGTCGCGGTGCAGCAGCATCATCGAATCCTCGGGCCCGCTGGACCCGGCGTCGTAGAGCTTGGGCACATCGCTGCGGGCGGTCCAGCCCTCGATGAGCGGATCGGTCCAGGCCCAGGCCGCCTCGACCTCGTCGCCGCGCATGAACAGGGTCTGGTTGCCCCGGATCACGTCCATGATCAGCCGCTCGTAGGCGTCGGGGATATCGGCGTCCTTGTCGCCGATCGCGTCGGCGAAGGTCATGTCGAGCGGCACGTCCACGAGCCGCATCCCGCCCGGTCCCGGCTCCTTGATCGTCACCTGCAGGTCGATCCCCTCGTTCGGCTGCAGCCGGATCGACAGGATGTTGCGGTGCCGGGCCTCGTCGCCTTCGAAGATCGAGTGCCCGAGGTCCTTGAACACCACCGCGATCTCGGAGGACCGGGTCTTCATCCGCTTGCCGGTTCGCAGGTAGAACGGCACCCCGGCCCAGCGCCAGTTGTCGATGTGGCAGCGCAGGGCGACGAAGCTCTCGGTGAAGCTGCGCGGGTCGCCTACGTCCTCGCGGTAGCTCGGGCCGTCGGGACCGGCGTCATACTGGCCGCGGACGATGTGGTGGTGGTCCACCGGCTGCAGGGCGCGGATCACCTTGAGCTTCTCGTCGCGCACCGCGCCGGCCTCGAAACGCGACGGCGGTTCCATCGCGATCAGGCAGAGCAGCTGCATCAGGTGGTTCTGCACCATGTCCCGCATCGCGCCGGACTTGTCGTAGTAGGACCCGCGCCCGCCAACGCCCACGGATTCGGCCACGGTGATCTGGATGTGGTCGACGTAGTGGTTGTTCCACAGCGGCTCGAACAGGACGTTGCCGAAGCGCACCGCCATCAGGTTCTGGACCGTCTCCTTCCCGAGGTAGTGGTCGATTCGGTAGATCTGGCTTTCGTCGAAATGCTCCGCCAGCGTCGCATTCAGCGCCCGCGCCGAGGCCAGATCCCGTCCGAAGGGTTTCTCGACCACCACCCGGTCGCGCGGCCCGGCGATGCCGTTGGTGTGCAGGCGCTCGGCGAGATCGCCGAACAGCGACGGCGCCACCGAGAAGTAGAACGCACGCACCACGTCGGGCCGCACGAGATCCTTCAGCACGTCCCAGCCGCCGGTCCCCTTCGCGTCGATCGCGACGTAGTGCAACGCGCCGAGAAAGCGCTCCATGCAGGCGGTGTCGCCGGCCACGTCGGCGGCGAATTCCTGGATCGCCTCGCGGATCATCTCGCGGTAGCCGGCCTCGTCGAGATCCGACCGGGCGGCGCCGATCACGCGGGCCCCGTCGGGCATCTGCCCGGCGAGGCAGCGGCGGTAGAGCCCCGGCAGGATCTTGCGGCGGGCAAGGTCGCCGGTGCCGCCGAAGATCACCAGGTCGAAGGGATCGACGGGTATGATTCGCGAGACCATGTCTTTGCCTCCGTGGCTGTGCCGGCGGTTGCCGTCACGCTTGTTAGCGCTAACTTTCCGCCGCCCCGCTCTTACGGCCCGCGGCCCGTGCTGTCCAGTCATGCCACCTCACGATGCCATCACGCAGAGGATTTCGAACATCACCGAAACGCCGAGCAGCGCGGTCAGACCGCCGCTGTCGAAGGGCGGCGAGACCTCGACGAGGTCCGCGCCGACGATGTCGAGCCCGGCAAGCGCCCGGACCACCCGCAGCGCGTCGAAGGCGTTCGGCCCGCCCACCTCGGGCGTGCCGGTGCCCGGCGCGAAGGCCGGATCGACGAAATCGATGTCGTAGGACAGGTAGGTCGGCCCCTGCCCGGCGATCGCCGCCGCCTCGGCCATCACCGCGTCCCAGCCCCGGTCGAAACATTCCTCGATCGGGATCACCCGGATCCCGTTCGCCGCCGCGAAGTCGCGGTCCTCGCTGTCATAGGCGGTGCCGCGGATGCCGATCTGCACCATCCGCGCGGGGTCGAGCAGCCCTTCCTCGACCGCCCGCCGGAACGGCGTGCCGTGGGTGTAGCGGGTGCCGCCGAAATAGCCCCGGAACAGGTCCGTGTGGCTGTCGAAATGCACGAGGCCGAGGGGCCGGTCGGCGGCCAGCGCCCGCAGGATCGGCAGGCTGCACAGGTGGTCGCCGCCGGCGGCCAGCGGCCGGATGCCGGCGGCGCGCAGCCGGGCGAAGGCCGCGGTGACCCGGTCCAGCGTCTCCTCCAGGTCCGCGGGATTCGGCCCCACGTCGCCAAGGTCGGCGCAGCGCGCCGCCTCGAAGGGCCGGACGCCCGTGGCCCCGTTCTGCGCCCGCATCATCGTCGAGGCGTCGCGCAGCGCCCGCGGGGCGTGCCGGGGACCGGGACGATTCGTGGTGCCGCCGTCCCAGGGCACGCCGATCAGCCCGATCTCGACCTCCGCGAACCGGGGATGGTCCGGCGGCACGTGCGGCAGCCGCATGAAGGTGGCGATCCCGGCGAAGCGGGGCAGCTCCATGCCCGACACGGGGGTGAAGAACGGGTCCATTCCCGCAGGCTACGGCATCGGGCCGCCCCCCCGCAACGGGGCGGCGGGTTCAGGCCTCCAGCTCGGCGTCCCAGTAGAGGAAGTCCATCCAGCTTTCGTGCAGGTAGCCCGGCGGGAACTTGCGGCCCATGTTGCGCAGTTCCTCGGCCCCCGGCTGGCGCGGCGGCCGGCGCAGGGTCAGCCCGGACTGCCGCAGGCTGTTCGAACCCTTGCGCAGGTTGCAGCGGGCGCAGGCGGCCACCACGTTCTCCCAGCTCGTCACCCCGCCCCGGGCCCGCGGCACCACGTGGTCGAAGGTCAGGTCGCCGCGCGAGCCGCAATACTGGCAGCAGAATTCGTCCCGCAGAAAAAGATTGAAGCGCGTGAAGGCCACGCGCTTCTGGGGTTTCACATAGTCTTTCAGGACGACGACCGAGGGGATCCGGATCCGGGTCGACGGACTTCGGACCCATTCGTCGTATTCGGCCACGATGTCCACCCGATCGAGCCACGCGGCCTTGATCGCGTCCTGCCAGGGCCACAGCGACAGCGGGTAGTAAGAGAGCGGGCGGTAATCGGCGTTCAGGACCAGGGCGGGGTGCTGCTTCAACCCCGAGGGCTGCCTGACAAAGTCGCTTCTGAAGTCTCCGTCCATCGCACTTGCCCCACGCTCCGCCTCGCCGGCCGGACCGGTCCGGTCC
>JBFKOW010000020.1:0-30152 GCA_041628615.1 Paracoccaceae bacterium
TAGGTGCCGCGGCTGAGGTATTCCTTGATGATGTCGTTCTGCACCGTGCCCTGCAGCGCCGACACGTCCGCCCCCTGCTCCTCGGCCACCGCGATGTAGAGCGCGAGCAGCCAGGGCGCGGTGGCGTTGATCGTCATCGAGGTGTTCATCTGGTCGAGCGGGATCTGGTCGAACAGCGTCCGCATGTCCCCGAGATGCGCCACCGGCACCCCGACCTTGCCGACCTCGCCGCGGGCCAGTTCGTGGTCGCTGTCATAGCCGGTCTGGGTCGGCAGGTCGAAGGCCACGGAAAGCCCGGTCTGCCCCTTGGCGAGGTTGCCCCGGTAGAGCGCGTTGGACGCCCTGGCGGTGGAGTGCCCGGCATAGGTCCGGAACAGCCAGGGGCGGTCTTTCTGCGGTGCGGTCATGGGCGGGCCTCGCGAATAGAGCGGCGCAACATTATTTCTCGAAAGTCTCAGGTAGAGACATTTCCTGTCCCTGTCAATTCGCCGCGCCGCGGCATTGCACCTGCAGGAGGCGCGGCCGGGCAGCCGGGGCCGGCGACCCTCCCGCGCGCGCCGTCCCGCATCGTCTTTACCGGCGCCGCAATTCCTGCCAGCGTCGCCGGAATGCTGCAAACCGTCGCCGTTCCGGTCTGGCTCCTGTCGCTCATCGTCGTCTTCGCGGCGGTGACGTTTGCCTCGCATTTCCTGTTTCCCTCGGTCCGCTGGTTCTTCCGCAAGCGCGCCGAACGGGCGGTGGCCCGGCTGAACCAGCGGCTGGCCAAGCCGATCGAGCCGTTCAAGCTCACCCGTCGCTACGACACGATCCAGCGCCTGATCTACCATCCGGACATCACCAGCGCCGTGCTGGCCGAGGCCCGCGACCGGGGCATTCCCGAGAACGTCGCCTTCCAGACCGCCCGCCGCTATGCCCGCGAGATCGTGCCGCGCTTCTCGGCCTTCGTCTATTTCGGGCTCGGCATCCGGATCGCCCGCTGGCTGAGCCGGTCGCTTTACCGGATCCGTGTCGGGGCCTTCGACGCGCAGAGCTATGCCGCGGTGGACCGCGAGGCGGCGGTGGTCTTCGTGATGAACCATCGCTCCAACATGGACTACGTTCTCGTCACCCACCTCGTGTCGCAGACCTCGGCGCTGTCCTACGCGGTGGGCGAATGGGCCCGGGTCTGGCCGCTGTCGGCGCTGATCCGGGCGATGGGGGCCTACTTCATCCGCCGCCGGTCGCGCGGCCAGCTCTACCGCCGGGTGCTGGCCCGCTACGTGCAGATGGCGCTGGATGGCGGCGACAGCCAGGCGATGTTCCCGGAGGGCGGGCTGAGCCTCGACGGCCGGCTGGCGCAACCCAAGCTGGGCCTGCTGAGCTACGTCGTCGCCGGGTTCGACCCGGCCCGACGGGACGTGATCTTCGTGCCGGTGGCGCTGAACTACGACCGGGTGCTGGAAGACCGGCTGCTGGTGGCGGCGGGGGAGGCCGGCACGCGCCGGTTCCGCGCCCCGCTGCCTGGCATCGCGAAGAAGGTGGCGCATCACCTGTGGACCCGCCTGCGCGGCCGCTTCGACGGCTTCGGCGAGGCGGTGGTGAGCTTTGGCGCGCCGCTGTCGCTGACCGGCTGGCAGGAGGGGCGCGACGGCGACCCGACCGAGCCGCTTTCGGCCGAACTGATGGCCCGGATCGCCGCGACGATGCCGGTCCTGCCGGTGCCGCTGGTGGCAAGGGCGATTCTGGACGGCGCCCGGGGCGCCGCGATCGCCCCGGCGGTGGCCGAGCTGATCGGCCGGGCGGCGGCCCGCGGCGCGCCGGTCCCCGACCGCGACACCGCGACCATCACCGCCGAGGCGGTGCAGCGGCTGGCCCGGCGCCGGCTGATCGCGGAGGACGGAACCCCGGCAGAGGGGGCCGAGGCGTTGCTGCGGTTCTACGCCAATTCGATCGCGCATCACCTCGACCCCGACGCGCCGCCGCCGGCGGCCCGCGCGCAGCCCGTCCGGGATGCTGCGCCCGCAAAGCAATAAAATTACAAAAACATCCCGATCAGGGTTGCTTTGTTGCGAACGGGATTCTAATTCCTCACTGACGGACCGATTCTGCGGTGCGGCGCGATCCGATGCTGCACCGTGACGAAAGGACAGGACCCAGTGGCGGAGGGACGCATGGCACTCGATCAGAACACCCCGATGGCGGCCTACGAGGCGCCCGAGAAGGACCTTTACGAGATGGGAGAGATCCCGCCGATGGGATACGTCCCGCGGCAGATGTATGCCTGGGCGATCCGCCGCGAGCGCCACGGCGAACCCGATACCGCGATGCAGGTCGAGGTGGTCGACGTCCCGCAGCTCGACAGCCATGACGTGCTGGTCCTGGTGATGGCCGCCGGGGTCAACTACAACGGCGTCTGGGCCGCTCTCGGACAGCCGATCTCGCCCTTCGACGGCCACCGACAGCCCTACCACATCGCCGGTTCCGACGCCGCCGGCATCGTCTGGGCGGTGGGCGACAAGGTGAAGCGCTGGAAGATCGGCGACGAGGTGGTGATCCACTGCAACCAGGACGACGGCGACGACGAGGAATGCAACGGCGGCGACCCGATGTATTCGCCCAGCCAGCGGATCTGGGGCTACGAGACCCCGGACGGGTCCTTCGCCCAGTTCACCCGGGTCCAGTCGCAGCAGCTGATGCCGCGGCCCAAGCACCTGACCTGGGAGGAAAGCGCCTGCTACACGCTGACGCTTGCCACCGCCTACCGGATGCTGTTCGGCCACGAGCCGCATGACCTGAAGCCCGGTCAGAACGTGCTGGTCTGGGGCGCGTCGGGCGGTCTCGGCTCCTACGCGATCCAGCTCATCAACACCGCGGGCGCCAACGCCATCGGCGTGATCTCGGACGAGGACAAGCGCGACTTCGTGATGGGCCTCGGCGCCAAGGGCGTCATCAACCGGAAGGACTTCGACTGCTGGGGCCAGCTGCCGAAGGTGAACACCCCGGAATATGCCCGGTGGTTCGCCGAGGCGCGCAAGTTCGGCAAGGCGATCTGGGACATCACCGGCAAGGGCGTGAACGTGGACATGGTGTTCGAGCACCCGGGCGAGAGCACCTTCCCGGTGTCGACCTTCGTGGTGAAGAAAGGCGGCATGGTGGTGATCTGCGCCGGCACGACCGGCTTCAACTGCACCTTCGATGTCCGTTACATGTGGATGCACCAGAAGCGCCTGCAGGGCAGCCACTTCGCCCATCTCAAGCAGGCCAGCGCGGCGAACAAGCTGATGCTGGAGCGGCGGCTCGATCCCTGCATGTCCGAGGTGTTCCCGTGGAGCGACCTGCCCGAGGCGCACATGAAGATGCGGCGCAACGAGCACAAGCCGGGGAACATGTCGGTCCTGGTGCAGTCGCCGCGGGTCGGGCTGCGGACGCTGGAGGACGTGCTGGACCAGGGGCCGACATCCAGCTGACCCGGCCCCCGCACGGCCGCCATCGAGACGCCGTCGCCCGGTTCCGGACAGGACCGGGCGACAGTTCGTTTCGGATGCGGAAACAGTCCCGTCGCGGCGGCGGGCGCGTCCGACCGGACCGTCGCCGAACAGAAAAAATGACTTGATTACAGACGTGTATCGCGGACAGACTTGGACCTGTGTCCATTCTGAAGGGTAACCATGCACATGTTCTCGACTATCCGACTCGGGGTCGCCGCCGCGGCCCTTTTCCTTGTCTCGGTCCTGCCGGCGGCAGCGGCGACCTTTACCTTCTCCATCGGGAATTCCACCGGCGGCCCCGCGCGCTATGACGTGGAATTGGCCATGACGGTCGATCCCGGAACGGGCGGTCTCGTCAACCGGACCTTCTTCGCCACCGACATCACCCGGCTGGAATACAGCTGGCGAACGAGCCTGACCGCGACAAGCCGCAGCTCTTACGGCCTTGGCATCACCGATACGCTGCGGAGCAACCTCCGGTCCGGGCCGCTCAGCTTCATCACCACTGACGGCGCGGGGCGCGGGACCCTCGGACTGAAGGCGACCGGGACGTTTTCGCGCGTCTACTTCCAGGAGACGTTCAACGCCTCGACCTTCCCGTGGATCGAAGTCCAGCAGGGCGGCAACGACAGCGGTCAGGATTTCGTCCTGTTCCAGTGGCGCTTCGGGTCGACCAACTACATGCAGATCAATCCGACGACCGATGTCAGCTACCTGTCCCGGGAAAGCTATCCCGCGGACGGAAATCCGGGCGAACAGGATCCAGGCGTCGTTCCCCTGCCGGCGTCGGTTCTCGGGCTGGTCTCGGGGCTCGGTCTTCTGGGCCTCGCGTCGCGGCGCCGTCGCCAGGCCTGAAACGGCGGGTTGCCGGGCCCGCTGTCAGAAAATGCTGACAGGTCCGGAAAGCCATGTTACAACCGAGACGCGAGTTGGCGACAATTCGCGTCCTCGCTATTTCTGGGGGGATGGAATCCGCGAATATCCCGTTAACCCGGGGCGTGCTAGGTTCAGGAGTTATCCGAAGACCCTCTTCGTTAACCCTTCACGGAGTGCTGCCCATGGGACATGACTGGATCGTAAGCGTGCTTTCTGACCTCCGGACCTACGCAGAGCAGAACGGCCTGCCGTCGCTTGCTGGGCAACTCGCCGATACCGCTCTCGTGGCCAGGGCCGAAATCGCCAACCAGACGGATGGGAGGACGGGGAAGGCACATGGAGAACGGGCACAGTCTGGATACGTTCCTAGAGAGGTTGGAGCACGCTGAGCGGCTGGAGGATCTGCAGGACCTGATCGTCCTGCTTCGCGACCACTACGGCGTCGATCACGCGGTCTATCACTGGGTCAGCGCCGACGGTCAGCAATACGGATGCGGCACCTACAGCCGGGAATGGTGCATCCGCTACGTCGTCGAGGACTATCTCCGCGTGGATCCCGTGGTTCTCGGCTGTTTCCAGAGGTTTCACCCCGTGGACTGGAAGATGCTCGACTGGTCGACCAAGGCGGCCCGCGCGTTCCAGGCCGACGCGCAGGAACACGGCGTCGGCAACCAGGGCTACTCGATCCCGGTGCGCGGTCCGAACGGGCAGTTCGCCCTGTTCTCGGTGTCGCATGCCGCGACCGACGCCGAATGGGCGGCGTTCACCGAATCGCATCGGCGCGACCTGATCCTCGTGGCGCATTACTTCAACCAGAAGGCGCTCGAACTGGCCGGCGGCCGCACCCCGGAACCGGCCAAGCCGCTCAGCCCCCGGGAAGTGGACGCGCTGACCTTCCTCGCCATGGGCTATGGCCGCAGCCAGGTCGCCGACATGCTGCGGATCTCGGAGCACACCTTGCGCGCCTACATCGAAAGCGCCCGCTTCAAGCTCGGCGCGCTGAACACGATCCACGCGGTGGCCAAGGCGCTGGCCGAGGGCCGCATCGTCGTCGGCGGCGCGAAACGGGCGGCCGACGGCGCCTGGCCGGGGCTCCAGGCCTCGGACGTGGAACGCGACCCGGCCACCCACGCGGCGGCGAACTGAGCGGGTCGTTAACGCCTCCGCAATCCTGAAACGGTGGGCCAAATCCGCCGTTAACCATTGTCGTGCAACTTCAAGCCATATCGGATGGCGGCAAGGAGAGCGGCGATGCTGCGCTACATCTACGCGGACGAGCTTCACAGGTTTCCCGGACTGGCGGACGGCATGTTCCGCGACAGGGCCGACCAGTTCCGCACCCGGCTGGGCTGGGACGTGACGGTCGATGACCGGGGCCACGAGCGGGACGCTTACGACGACCTCAACCCCCTCTACGTCATCTGGCAGCGCGCCGATGGCAGCCACGGCGGGTCGATGCGGTTCCTGCCCACCACCGGCCGGACCATGGTGAACGAGCATTTCGTCCACCTGTCCCACGGCGTCGAGTTCCGATCGCCGCTGATCTGGGAATGCACCCGGTTCTGCCTGGCCCGGGGCTCGGAGCCGCGTGTGGCGGGGGCGCTCATGGTGGCCTGCGGAGAGCTGATGAAGGGCTTCGCGCTGACCAATCTCGTCGGCGTGTTCGACGCCCGGATGGTCCGGATCTACCAGCGGATCGGCGCCTCGCCCGAGGTCATGGGCTCGACCGGGACCGGCCGCGGACAGATCAGCGTCGGGCTGTGGTCCTATGCCGCCGCCGACCGGGCCAAGGTCTTTGCCCGCGCCGAACTGGACCTGATCGTGTCGGAGTCATGGTTCGCCGCCGCCTTCGGCCAGCCGTTCCACGCCGAAGAGCGCAAGTGCGCCTGACCCGGCCAGCCGCCGGCGCCTAGACCGGGCGCCGGCGCTATTCTAGAACCCGGCCATGACCGGCCGGGCTCTCACCTTCTCGAACGATCAGGCCCAGGCCTGGGACCGCCTGTCGGAAATGCTCGCGGCGCAGGGCGTGGACCTCGTCGACGAGGTGCTGACCCCGCCGGGCGGCGGCGCACCCGGCGCGGTCATGGCGGTGATCGGCAAGGCCGGCTCGGGCAAGACCCTGCTTCTCGCCGAACTCACCCGCGCCTTGCGCGCCGCCGGCGTCCGGCTCGTTTCCGGCGACTGGGAGGGCCGCGGCGGCGCAGACCGCCGCAGCCTCGCCGTGCTGGCCCCGACGAACAAGGCGGCCAGCGTGCTGCGCGGCCACGGGGTGCCGGCGACGACGATCCACCGCATCCTCTACACCCCGGTCTACGATCCCGAATACGAGAAACTGGCCGAGTGGCTGGCGGGCGAGGGCGAGCGCCCGGCCATCGAGGGCCTGACCGATGCCGCGCTGGACCGCGCCGCCGAGACCTACCAGCGCACCACCTCGGTGCCCGCCGCGCTGGCCGCCGCGGGCCTGCGCGGCAGCGATTTCATCACCGGCTGGAAGCGCCGCGACGATCCGCTCGATATCGGCTTCGTCGATGAAAGCTCGATGCTCGACGGCAAGCAGTTCGACGACCTGCGCGAGATCTTTCCCACCCTCGTCCTGTTCGGCGACCCGGCCCAGCTGCCGCCGGTGCAGGCGACGACCGGCGGCATGGTCTTCGATGCCCTGCCCGAGGCGCAGCGCCTGACCCTGCACCGGGTCCACCGGCAGACGGCCGACAACCCGATCCTCGACCTCGCCCATGCGCTGGCCGACCCGGAGGTCGATTTCCACCGCTTCGAGAGGCTGGTGGAAGAGACCGCCGCCCGCGACGACCGGGTGGTCTGGGCGCAGCGGGTGGAGGCCGACCTGATGGCCCGGTCGCCGGTGCTGGTCTGGCGCAACGCGACCCGAATCCGCCTGATCCACGCCTTTCGCGCCGCCCACGACGCGCCGGAGGCCGCGCTGCTGCCCGGCGAGCCGCTGATCTGCGACGGTATCGAGTTGCCGATGAAGCACCGCCGCAAGCGGCTCGACCTCGAGGCCCGCGGCCTGATCAAGGGGGCGCAGGTGATCTATCTCGGGCCGGGCAAGCGGGACGGGTTCTCGCGTCTGCACGTGATCGGCAGCGAGGATCCGCAGGTCAGCGCCGCCTCGATCGTGAAGATCGAGCGCGAGGGCGAGGAGGAGCCGTTCCTGCCCTACGCCGCCCGCATGGGCGCGACGTTCCTGCACGGCGCGGCGGTGACCATCCACAAGGCGCAGGGCTCGCAGTGGGACGAGGTGCAGGTCTTCGCCCCCGACATCTATGCCGCCGCCCGCGCGGGCCGGACCGAGGCCGGCCAGCCGCTGTGGAAACGGCTGGCCTATGTCGCCATCACTCGGGCCGAGCACCGGCTGCACTGGGTGGTCCGCAACCGGCTGGCGCGGCCGACCCGGCCGCTGGATACCGCGGACCTGGTGGTGCGCCCGGTCCCGCTGGCGCTGGCACCCGAACCGGAGGAGGGGGAAGAGTCATGAGAAGCGTGATCGTTACCGGCGCGTCGAGCGGCATCGGCCGGGCCACCGCCGAGGCCTTTCTTCGGGCCGGCTGGCGCGTCGGGCTGGCGGCCCGCCGCGCCGACCTGCTGGAAGAGGTCGCCGCAGGCCGCGATGCGGCCCATGTGCTGCCGCTCGACGTGACCGACGCGGCGGCGGTGGACGCGGCCTTTGCGGGGTTCGCCGCTGCGGCGGGCCGGCTCGACTGCCTGTTCAACAACGCCGGCATCTTCGTTCCCGCCGCGCCGATCGACGAGATCCCGGTGGCCGACTGGCGCCGGGCGGTGGAGGTGAACCTGACGGGCATGTTCCTGTGCGCCCGCGCCGCCTTCGGCCTGATGCGCCGGCAGGACCCGGCGGGCGGCCGGATCATCAACAACGGCTCGGTCTCGGCCTACGTCCCCCGGCCCGGCGCGGCCCCCTACACCGCGACCAAGCACGCGGTCACCGGCCTGACCCGGCAGATCGCGCTGGACGGCCGGGACCTCGGCATCGTCTGCGGCCAGATCGACATCGGCAATGCCGAGACCGACCTGCTGCGCGGCCTTGCCGAGGCCGCCCGTGCCCGCGGCGAGACGCCGCCGCCGACGATGGACGTGGCCCATGCCGCCGAGGCGGTGCTGCGGATGGCGGACCTGCCGCTGAGCGCCAACGTCCTGTTCCAGACCATCATGGCCCCGGGGATGCCCTACGTCGGCCGCGGCTGACTAGCGCACGAGGCTCCGGAACGCCGCCGAGGCGCCCCAGCCGGCGCCGATGGCGATCGCCAGCGACAACAGCCCGTAGGCCAGCGGCTGGTCGTGGGCGAGGTTGAACAGCCACCGTTCGAGCCCGACCTTCTTGACCGCGATCACCGCCTCGTAGGCGTCGATCACCTTGCCGCCGCGGGTCAGGTAGATCCGCGTCGCGTAGTCGCCTTCGGTGAGGTTGGCCGGCAGTTCGACCGCCGCCCGGAACAGCGTGTCCCGTTCGAGGTCCACCGCGCCCTCGTCGAGCCGGTAGAGTCCGTTGGCGGTGCGGATCCGGATCAGCGCGTCGGTGAAGGACTCGGAATCGGTGATGGTCATCGGCGCCCCGACCGAGCGGATCGCCTTCGGGATCGAGATCTTGTGGCGCAGGTCCTCGACCTCGCTCAGCACCTCGCGCATCGGCCCGGTGGTGGCAATGGCGTAGTAGGACGGGGCGAGATCGACCTCGACCGCGTCGGTGTTGACCCAGATGCCGGCGACCCGCGCCTTGCGCCGGACCATCACCGGTTCGGACGGGCCGGCCACCGTCACCACCACCTGCAGCGGCGGGCCGTCGGGCACCGGGGCCTCGCGCCGGACCGCGCCGAAGATCAGGATCTCGTCTCCCTCGAAGGTGGTCGAGATCGCGACCTCGTCCTGGCTGAGACCAAGCACCACCTCCTCGCCGGCGGCGGGCGCCGCGGCGACCATCAGGCCGAGGAGGAGAAGCCCGATCCGCCGCATCAGTGGCCCCCCGGCGCGCCGAGGGAGTAGAGCTCGGACGGCGTGATGAGCAGGTCGAGCGCCAGCTTGCCGCAGACCGCGAGCACCATGATCGCCAGCAGGATAC
Organism: Paracoccaceae bacterium; assembly: GCA_041628615.1. GTDB lineage: Bacteria > Pseudomonadota > Alphaproteobacteria > Rhodobacterales > Rhodobacteraceae > JAMWZF01. The sequence goes on from JBFKOW010000020.1 coordinate 9,433, forward strand.
GCAGTTGCTCGGCCTTGAGCCGCGCCCCGAGCCGGGTGCCGATCTGCGCCCCGATCACCCCGCCGACCAGCAGCAGCACCGCAAGCACCATGTCCACCGTGTAGTTCGTGGTGGCGTGCAGCAGGGTGGTGAACCCGGTGACGAAGATGATCTGGAACAGCGAGGTCCCGACCACGACCTTGGTGGGCATGCCCAGCAGGTAGATCATCGCCGGCACCATGATGAAGCCGCCGCCGACCCCCATGATCGCGGCGAGGATGCCGACGAGAACCCCGACGACCAGCGGCGGGATCACCGAGATGTAGAGCCCCGAAACCCGGAACTTCATCTTGAAGGGCAGGTTGTGCACCCAGTTGTGCCGCTTGCGCACCGGCGGCGCGCCGGGGGTCTTCTTCGACCGGCGGATCGCCCGCAGGCTTTCGAAGAACATCAGCCCGCCGATGATGCCGAGGAACACGACGTAGCAGAGCCGCACCAGCAGATCGACCTGGCCCAGCGATTTCAGGTAGTTGAACACCACCACGCCGAGCGCCGCGCCGACCAGGCCGCCGGTCAGCAGCACGGTCCCCATCCGCAGGTCCACGGTCTTGCGCCGGAGATGCGCCAGTACCCCGGAGAACGACGAGGCGACGATCTGGTTCGCCTCGGTCGCCACCGCCACCGCCGGCGGGATGCCGATGAAGAACAGCAGCGGCGTCATCAGGAACCCGCCGCCGACCCCGAACATCCCCGACAGCACGCCGACGATCCCGCCCAGACCGAGCAGCAGGAAGGCGTTCACCGAAACCTCGGCGATCGGCAGGTAGATGAGCATGGGCGAACCTCTTTGGCGCCTTTTTCCTTACAACCATCCTTCGCCGGCAAATGCCAGAGCCCGCGGCCGCCTCGGGCCGATCCGGGACCCGAAGCGTGCAGAAGCGCCATAGTCTCGGCCGCCGGCACGCCGCAACGGGCTTGAGCGCCGCCTGATTCGGGCGCAGATTTTCGGCATGGGGTCCGTTGGAGGAGGCGTCCCATGTTCAAATTGATCTGCGGTCTCAATGCGCTGATGGTGCTGGCCTTCGCGGCGAGCGCGCTGGTGGCGCCGGATTTCACCTTCGCCCGGTTCGGTCTCGATCTCGGCCCGGAGGGCGCGGGCGTGGCGCGCGGCTATGGCGCGGCGGCGCTGAGCTGGGGGCTCGTCTGCGTGCTGCTGATCCGGGCCACCGCGCCCGAGACGGTGCGGGCGGTGTTGATCGCGTCGCTGGCGTTCAACGGCGCCGAGGTCCTGTTGCAGGTGCCGGTGGCGCTGTCCGGGATCGCCGCGCCGCCGATCTGGGGCACCATCGTCGGCCATGCCGTGGTCGCGGCGCTGAGCGCGGCGGCGCTTTTCCGAGCGCCGGCGGCGGGCCCGGCCTGACGGCGGGCCGGCTCAGCCGAGGCCGGCGAGGAACCGGCGCAGCACGGTTTCGAGCTTGGCCGCGCCCAGCGGCGCCATGGCCTTGGTGTGGTCGTGGCTGATCGCCTCGTCCGACAGCCCGGCGGCCATGTTGGTGATCGCCGAGATCGCGGCGCATTTCAGCCCGAGGAACCGGCCGAGGATGATCTCGGGGACGGTGGACATGCCCACCGCGTCCGCGCCCAGCGTGCGGATCGCCCGGATCTCGGCCGGGGTCTCGAAGGACGGCCCGGAATACCAAGCATAGACGCCGTCCTGCATCTCGGTCCCGGTGGCCCGCGCCGCCGCCCGCAGACCGGCGCGCAGGCCGGGATCGTAGGCGTCGCCCATCGGCACGAAGCGCCGGTCGGTCGGCTCCCCGATCAGCGGGTTCAGCCCGGAGAAGTTGATGTGGTCGCTCAGGCACATGATCGACCCGGTCGGCATGTCGCGGCGCAGCGACCCGGCGGCGTTGGTGGCGATCAGCGCCTCGGCCCCGAGCCGGGCCAGCACCTCGAGCGGTAGCCGCATCGCGTCGGCCCGGCCGTGTTCGTAGTAATGCGACCGGCCGCCGAACACTGCCACCCGCACCCCTTCGAGGCTGCCGACCACCAGTTTCGGCGCGTGCCCCGAGACCCCGGCATGGGGAAAACCCGGCAGGTCGGAATAGGGGATCGCGGTGCCGTCCACCCGGTCGGCGAGGTGCCCCAGCCCGGAGCCGAGGATGAGCCCGATCCGGACCGGCCAGGGCCCGGCCTGCTCGCGCACCCGGTCCGCGAGTTCCGCCGCCGTTCCGGCCATGCCTAGCGTTCCTTCACGTAGGGTTCGCCCCCGGCCCGCGGCGGGATCGCCTTGCCGACGAAGCCGGCGAGGATGACCACGGTCAGGATGTAGGGCAGGGCGTCCAGAAGCTGCACCTGCACCCGGAACCCGGCCACCGCCGAGATCACGTCGGGCCGAAGCGCCAGCGCCTGCAGGAAGCCGAACAGCAGGCAGGCATAGAGCGCGAACCACGGCCGCCACTTGGCGAAGATCAGCGCCGCCAGCGCGATGAAGCCCCGCCCGGCGGTCATGTCCTTGGTGAACCCGGCCTGCAGCGCGGTGGCGAGGTAGGCCCCGGCGATGCCGCAGAGCAGGCCGCAGATGCCGACCGCGGCGTAGCGCAGCGTCACCACGCTGACCCCGGCGGTATCGACCGCGGCGGGGTTCTCGCCCACCGCCCGCAGGCGCAGGCCGAACCGGGTCCGGAACAGCACCCACCACGTCGCCGGCACCGCGAGAAGCGCGATGTAGACGATGATCGTGTGTCCCGAGATCAGCTCGGCATAGACCGGGCCGAGGATCGGGATCCCGGACAGCGCCTCGGCGCCGGGCAGGGTGATCGCCTCGAACCGGCCGGCCCCCTGCAGCTGCGGCGTCCGCCCGCCCTGCGCGAACCAGCTTTGCGCCCAGACCACGGTGGCCCCGGCGGCGAGGAAGTTGATCGCCACGCCGGAGATGAGCTGGTTGCCGCGGAAGGTGATCGACGCCACCCCGTGCACCGCCGCCAGCGTCAGCGAGGCCCCCATCCCGGCCAGCAGCCCGATCCAGGCCGAGCCGGAGGTGAAGGCCACCGCTGCCGAGACCATCGCGGCGGCGAGCATCTTGCCCTCCAGCCCGATGTCGAAGACCCCGGCCCGTTCCGAGAACAGACCGGCGAGGCAGGCGAGGAGCAGCGGCGTCGCCAGCCGGACGGTGGAGTCGAGGACCTGCAGGAGCGAGACGATATCCATGGGCCTACTCCGCCGGGCCTTGCTGCGCCGATCGCGTGCCGGGCTTCGCCGGCCGCCGCAAAGCGCCGAAGACCCGTTCCAGCGGCATCCGCACCATGTTGTCGAGCGCGCCGGTGAACAGGATCACGAGGCCCTGGATCACCACGATCATCTCGCGCGGGATCGCGGTCCAGAAGGCGAGTTCCGCCCCGCCCTGGTAGAGCGCCCCGAACAGGAGCGCGGCGAGGAACACCCCGAACGGATGGTTCCGCCCCATCAGCGCCACGGCGATGCCGATGAAGCCGGCCCCCTCGGCGGCGTTGAGCACCAGCCGCTCGGCATCGCCCATCGCCTGGTTGACCGCCATCATCCCGGCCAGCCCGCCCGAGATCAGCATCGTGACCACGGTGATCCGGGTGGCGTTGTAGCCGGCGTAGCGCGCCGCCGGCTGCGACCAGCCGAAGGCCCGGATCTCGTAGCCCAGCCGGCTGCGCCAGATCAGCGCCCAGACCGCCACGGACGCGACCAGCGCGAGGAAGAAGGTGACGTTGGCCGGCGAGCGTTGGAAGATCGTCGCCGCCTCGGGCCCGGCGAAGGCCTTCCAGAGCGGGTCGAACACGGTCTGGAAGTTGGGCAGGTGGGTCGCCTCGGGGAAGCTCAGCGTCGCCGGCTCCATCGCGCCGGGCGCCTTCAGCGGGTTCACCAGCATGTAGTTGAGCAGCGCCGCGGCGATGAAGTTGAACATGATCGTGGTGATCACGATGTGGCTGCCCCGCCTGGCCTGAAGGTAGGCCGGGATCGCCGCCCAGGCCGCGCCGAAGGCCGCCGAGGCCAGCGCCCCGCCGAGGATCGCCAGCGTCCAGTGCGGCCAGGGCACGTAGAGCATCGCGTAGGCGATCCCGAGCCCGCCGAGCAGCGCCTGACCCTCGCCGCCGATGTTGAACAGCCGGGCATGGAACGCCACCGACACGGCAAGGCCGGTGAAGATGAAGTTGGTCGCGTAATACAGCGTGTAGCCGATGTTGCGGGTGTTGCCGAAGGCGCCGTCGACCATCAGCCGCACCGCCTCGAGCGGGTTTTCCCCGATCGCCCAGATCACCAGCGCCGAGATCAGCGCCGCAAGGAACAGCGAGAACAGCGGGATCAGGATCACGTCGGCCCATTTCGGCATCCGGTCCATCGTCAGGCTCCCTTGCTGCCGTCGGAGCCGGCATAGGCCAGCCGGGCCTCGACCTCGGCGACGCTGTGCGGCTGGTCGGTATCCGTGATCCCGGCCATCAGCAGGCCCAGTTCGCCCTCGTCGGTCTCGGAGGGGAGCCGTTCGCCCATGATCCGGCCGTCGAACATCACCGCGATGCGGTCGGCGAGGCCGAGGATCTCGTCCAGTTCGACGCTGACCAGCAGGATCGCCTTGCCCTGGTCGCGCAGTTCGACGATCCGCTGGTGGATGAACTCGATGGCGCCGATGTCGACGCCGCGGGTCGGCTGGCCGACCAGCAGCAGGTCGGGATTGCGCTCGATCTCGCGGGCCAGCACGATCTTCTGCTGGTTGCCGCCCGAGAACGACTTCGCGGTCAGCGCGGGGTTCGGCGGCCGCACGTCGAAGCGGTCCATCTTGGCCTGGGTCTCGGCGCGCAGGGCGGCGTTGTCCATGAACAGCCGGTTCTTCTGGTAGGCCGGGTCGTGGTGATAGCCGAAGGCGACGTTCTCCCAGGCGAAGAAGTCCATGATGAGGCCCTCGCGCTGGCGGTCCTCGGGGACGTGGGCGATGCCGCGTGCGCGCCGCGACTGGCCGTCCGAGTGGGCGCCGGTGAGGTCGATGGACTGGCCGTTGACCTCGACCCGCCCGGTGGCCCGGCGGTAGCCGCCCAGCACCTCGAGAAGTTCGGACTGGCCGTTGCCGGCGACCCCGGCGATGCCGAGGATCTCGCCCGCGCGGACCTCGAAGCTGACGTTCTTGACCCGGTGGACGCCGTCCTCGTCGGTGACGTCGAGCTTCTCGACCTTGAGTACCACCTTGCCGGGCTTGGCCGGCGTCTTGTCGACCCTGAGCAGCACCTTGCGGCCGACCATCATCTCGGCCAGTTCCGGCGGCGAGGTGTCGGCGGTGGCGACGTGTCCCACCATCTCGCCGCGCCGCATCACGCTTACCTTGTCGGTGATCTCCATGATCTCGCGCAGCTTGTGGGTGATCAGGATGATCGTCTTGCCCTCGGCCTTGAGCCGTTCGAGGATCCGGAACAGCTGATCTGCCTCGGCGGGCGTCAGCACCCCGGTGGGTTCGTCGAGGATCAGGATGTCGGCCTGCCGGTAGAGCGCCTTCAGGATCTCCACCCGCTGCTGCATCCCGACGCCGATGTCGTCGATCACCGCGTCCGGGTCGACCTTGAGGCCGTAATCCTCGGACAGCGCCTTGAGCTCCTTGCGCGCCTTCGCCAGCGACGGCCCGAGCAGCGCCCCGTCCTCGGCCCCGAGCACGACGTTTTCCAGCACGGTGAAGTTCTGCACCAGCTTGAAGTGCTGGAACACCATGCCGATCCCGGCCGAGATCGCGGCCTCGCTGTCGGGGATCTCTGTCTTCTTGCCGTTGATGAAGATTGCTCCGGAATCCGCCTTGTAGAAGCCGTAGAGGATCGACATCAGCGTCGATTTCCCGGCGCCGTTCTCGCCGATGATGCCGTGGATCGTGCCGGGCATGACCCGGATCGAGATGTTCTTGTTGGCCTGGACCGGGCCGAAGGACTTGGAGATGCCCTTGAGTTCGATGGCGGGGGCGGTCTGGGTCATGGGTCAGCCGATCGTTTCGCCGACGAAGCCCGCGAGGCCGCGGATCCGCCCGTCGCCGTCGAGATCGGCGAAATAGGTGCCGTGTCGGGTGACTTCGGCGCCGTCCGGCCCCGGGCCGCGGAACGCGACGAGGGCGCGCAGGTAGCCGTTCACGCCGTCGGACCGGACCACCGCCGCGCCCCAGCCCGGCGCGCCGGCACTGAACCCGCCGACATGATCGGCGACAGCGTCCGAGCCGGTCAGCCGGCCGCCGGTGCGGGGATCGGAGTAGGTCGCGCCGGGGGCCAGCGCGGCGTCGACCAGCGCCCGGCGTCCGGCCGCGTCGGTCCGGCTCCAGGCCCCGAAGAAGCTGTCGAGCGCCGTCGTCATCCTCTGCCCCCGTCTTGCACGCGGGGCCGCGCCGATTTCCCGGCGCGGCCCTGGGTCGTCTTGTCCCGTCAGGTCAGAACTGCAGGTCCGGGCAGGATTCGTCGGACATGTAGTCGTGCACCGCCAGTTCGCCGCTCGAGATCGCGGCGGCGGCGGCGTCGACAGCGGCCTTCATCTCGTCCGAGACGAGCGTGGCGTTGTGCTCGTCGAGCGCATAGCCCACGCCGCCGTTGGCAACGCCCATCACGATGAAGCCGGTCTCGACCGCCTCACCGGCGGTGAAGGCGTCGTAGACGGCGTTGTCGACCCGCTTGAGCATCGAGGTCAGGACCTCGCCGGGGTGCAGGTAGTTCTGGTTGGCGTCCACGCCGATCGACAGGATGTCCTGGTCGGCGGCGGTCTGCAGCACGCCCACGCCGGTGCCGCCGGCGGCGGCATAGACCACGTCGGCGCCCTGGCTGATCTGGGCCAGCGTGAGTTCGGACCCCTTCACCGGGTCGTTCCACGCCGCCGGGGTGGTCCCGGTCATGTTGGCGATGATGGTGGCGTCGCCGTTGACCGCCTTCACGCCCTGGGCGTAGCCGCAGGCGAACTTGCGGATCAGCGGGATGTCCATGCCGCCGATGAAGCCGACGGTGCCCGATTCCGACGCCATCGCCGCCATCATGCCGACGAGGTAGGAGCCCTCGTGCTCGTTGAACACCACCGACCGCACGTTCGGCGCGTCGACCACCATGTCGATGATGACGAACTTGGTGTCGGGGTAGTCGGCCGCGGCCTCGGCCAGCGGCGTCGCCCACGAGAAGCCGGCCATCACGATCGGGTTGTTGCCGGCCTCGGCGAAGCGGCGGATCGCCTGTTCGCGCTGGGCGTCGGACTGGATCTCGAACTCGGCGTAGCTGCCGCCGGTCTCCTGCGCCCAGCGCTCGGCCCCGTTGAAGGCGCTTTCGTTGAAGGATTTGTCGAACTTGCCGCCGAGATCGAAGATCAGGGCGGGATCGGCGAGGGCCGCGCCGGCCGAAAGGGCCAGCGTCGCCGTGGCGCCGAGAAGGGTCTTCATGAAGCTCATGGATGTCTCCCAGGTATCTTTTGTGGTTCGGGGCGCGTGCCCCGTCCGTGTCCCGCTTGGTGCTGGATCATTGCGGAATAAGGCAATGGCCGGGGGACAGGGTCAACCGGTTTTTGGCGGTTCCCGAGGGGCCTCGCGCCCCGGCGCCCGCACATGACGCAGGGTCAGAGCAGCCTGGCCAGGATCAGGGCGTCGACCCGGCTGCCGTCGCCGCGCCGGTAGTATCCCTGCCGCCGGGCGACGGGGGTGAAGCCGGCCCGATCGTAGAGCGTCCGGGCCGCGAGGTTGTCCTCGGCCACTTCGAGGACGATCCGCGCCGTCCCGGCCGCCCGTTGCGCGTCGCAGGCCGCCGCGAGCATGGCGCGCGCCCGTCCGCCGCGCTGCAGGTCGGGCCGCGTGGCCAGGGTGAGGATTTCGGCCTCGTCCGCGATCCGCCGGATCAGCGCGAAGCAGCGGGCGTCGCCGTGCAGGGTGACGGTCGGATCGGACAGGAACCCGGCGAAATCGGCGGCGCTCCAGACCCCGCCCGACGCGAAGGCCGCGCGGTGTGTCTCGGCCAGCGCCCCGGCCAGCGACCCGGGATCGACGGCGGCGCTGTCGGTCACGGCAGGATGACCGGGGCCGCGGTCTGCGGCGGGCTGGCATCGGGACGGCGGACATAGACTGGCGTCGGCCGCCCGAAGGGCCCGCCGGCGGCGAACCGGTCCGCCGCGGCCAGCGCGATGTTCCGGACAAGGCTGCGCGGATCCGAGGCGCTCTCGTCCGCGAGGCCGGTCTCAAGCACCGGCTCGGTCGGGCCGTCGGGCGAGAAGGTCTGGAGATAGACGAGACCGCGCGGCGCCAGGATGCGGACGGTGACCGGAAGCGGCCTGCCGTGTGCCAGCGCCGCGAAGCCGCTGATGCCGATCGCCGGCCGGTCGATGCCCAGCGCGAGCCCGCGCGCGGTCGCCACGGCGATGCGGATGCCGGTGAAGTTGCCGGGGCCGGTGCCGACGGCGATGGCGTCGAGATCGGGCCAGCGCAGCCCCGCCTCCCGCAGTGTCGCCTCGAGAAGCGGCATCAGTCGTTCCGCCTGCCCGCGCAGCATCGTCTCGACCCGGCAGACCGGCACGTCGCCGCCGGCGAGGACGGTGGCCGCGCAGTGGCTGCCGGAGGTGTCGAAGGCGAGAAGGGTCGGGTCGGGTCGCATGCCGGGCCGCCCGGACCGCCCGGTCAGGCGGCGACCGGGCGTACCTCGGTGACTTCGGGGATGTAGTGCCGCAGCAGGTTCTCGATCCCCATCTTCAGGGTGAGGGTCGAGGACGGGCATCCGGCGCAGGCCCCCTGCATGTGCAGGTAGACCACGCCCCGGTCGAAGCCGTGGAAGGTGATGTCGCCGCCGTCCTGCGCCACCGCGGGCCGCACCCGGGTATCAAGCAGCTCCTTGATCTGGCGCACGATGTCGGCGTCCTCCGGGTCGCCGGCGTGGTCGGCATGGCCGGTCATCGCCGCGTCGTCGCCGGACCCTTCCATCACCGGCGCGCCGGACTGGTAATGCTCCATGATGGCGCCGAGGATGCCGGGCTTGATGTGGTCCCACTCGGACGCGCCGTCCTTGGTGACGGTGATGAAGTCGGTGCCGAAGAACACCGCCGCAACGCCTTCGACGCCGAAGATCCGGCTTGCCAGGGGCGAGGTCTGGGCCGCCTCTGCACTGACGAAATCCGCCGTGCCGGCGGCCAGCACCTGCTGTCCCGGGAGGAACTTGAGGGTTGCCGGATTGGGGGTGGATTCGGTCTGGATGAACATTGCCGGATGCCTTTCCGTGTCAGGCTTCTGATATGCGAAGCGCGGCGATCCGAGTCAAGGTTTGGAATGGTTCTAAGCTGTTGCGCGGGCCGTTGAACCGGGCGGGGCGCAGCCATCCTGCGCCCCGCCCGACAACGGCGGATGCCGGTGGGGTCCGGGTCAGCGGAAGTCGATTTCTTGCTGGTCCACGACCTGTCCGCCGACCTTGAGCAGGGCGATGACGTCGCCCGACGGGCGGACGCCGACGTTGACCCGCACGTCCGCGTTGGCGCCGGCGAACACGTCCTCGGTGCCCAGCAGGTCGCCGATCTCGCCGCTGTTGTAGGAGTAGATCTCGACGACGCCGTCGCTGGCGGCGCGGACGGTGCTCAGTTCGATGACCGAGTCGCGGTCCTGCGTCTTGGCCGTGAAGGGCAGGTAGCTGTTGGCCGCGGCGGCGCCGGCGGTGGCGGTGAGGGCGGCGAGGGCAAGTGCGATGGTGCGCTTCATGTCGTGTCCTTTCGGTGATGCGCTGCGGCCTTGAGGTGGCCGCGAACGCGGTTCTGGGGATTGCGGCGGGAGGAGCCGCTTTTCGGTGGCAGTCAGTTTGGCCCGGCCGGCGGTTCGGGAAAGGGTTCCGTGCTTCACGAAAAAATGCGTCTTTCGTGAGACTTGGCCGGACTTGACGGGGGCGGCCCGTGGACAGGGGGCCGGTTCTGCGCATCCACGCACAGGCCGTTTGGCGCAGGGTGTAGGGAACCCGGCAATTGCGGTGCCGGCCCCGTTCACGGCGCGGCACGGTTCGAAAAAACGTGATCGGGGCGAAAATCTCGCAGAGGTCCGGATCAGGCGTTGCGGGCTGCCATCTCGACGAAGGCGAACAGGTTGAACCCGACATGCAGCAGGGCCGGCGCGCCCCAGCCGCCGGTCCGCAGGCGCAGCGCCAGCGCCAGCGCGCCGAGGACGGCAGCGCCCGCCAGAAGCCCGGCCGGGCCGCCGGTCACCTCGATCCCGCCGGCGAAGGCCGGTGCGACGTGCCAGCCGACGAACAGCCCCAGCGCCGCGAGGGCGGCCCGCGGCCCCGGATCCGGCGCGGGCAGCAGCGTGCCGCGCCAGAACGCCTCTTCCAGCGTGCCGTTGACGAGGGCGGCGCCGAGCGCGAGGGCGAGCAGCAGGGGTGGCGGCGCGCCGATGGCGAGGGCGAAGAACGCGGCGGCCGCGGCAAGGGCGACCACCGCCGCGGACAATGCGGCAAGCGCCGCGCCGGGCCATCGCGGCCGCGCCATGGCGCGCATCCGGGGCCCGTCCCGGTGCCACAGCATCAACGGCGTCAGGACGCAGAACCAGTAGAGGCAGAGCGCCAGGGCATAGCCGGTCAGCGGGTCGAGCAGCCGGGTCAGCCCGAAGAAGGCGGCGCAAAGGAACGGGATCGCCAGCGCGACGCCAAGCGCGGCGCCGCGGTTCATCAGGTGATCGCTTCCAGCCGTTCCTTCGACATCGTGCCCGGCACGATGGTGATCGGGATCGGCAGCGTCCCGGCGGACTTGGTGAGCTGCGTGACCAGCGGGCCCGGGCCGGATTTCTCGGCCGACGCGCCCAGCACCAGCACCCCGATCTCGGGGTCCTCGCGGATATGGGCGAGGATCTCGGGAACCGGTTCGCCTTCCCGGATCACCAGTTCGGGATCGACCTTCTGACGGTCGCGCATCCACTTCGCGAAGACCTCGAAATGGACCTCGATCCGCTCACGGGCCTCGGCGCGCATCACTTCGCCGACGCCGATCCAGTGGTTGAACTCGTCCGGCGGGATGATCGACAGGACCGTGACCCCGCCGCCCGTGCTGGCCGCCCGCATCGCGGCGAAGCGCATCGCATTCAGGCATTCGCGGCTGTCGTCGAGCACGACGAGAAACTTGCGCATCGGATCCTCCCTGATCGGGCCCGACTGTGGCCCGGCAGGCCGGGCTTGTCCATCGCGCTGTCGGGCGCCGGGCTACCCGGCGCCGCCGCCGATCATGCCCTGGACCCGCATGTCGAGCCAAAGCCGCCAGCCGTCGACCATGTCGCGATAGGCCGTCATCGTCGGTTCGAGCCCCGGGAACGTGCCGCTGACGGTGTCGGCGCCGACATAGAGAAGCGCCAGCGCCAGCGCGGCGAGGCAGACAACGCCGAACCCCGTCCGGAAGCCGGAGCCGCGTCCACCCGGGCGGCCGGTCCCGCCGTCCGGGGCACTCTCCTCGGCCGAGCCGAGGGACGAGTTGATTTCCTCGATGTCGGGAAGCTGGCCGCGCCGGCCGGTCTCGACCCCGGGGTCATGCAGCGGGCCGCCGATGACCGTCGCTTCCTCGCCCTTCAGCCGCGCGAGATTGCGCGCGGCCTCGACCGCTTCGCGGTCGGCGTCGGTTTCTGCGGTGGCGGCCGCCGCCGGGGGCCGGGCATGCGCGTCGTCGTCGCCATAGTCGTCGTCGTCTTGGTCGTCGCGGTCATGGTCGTCGTCCGGTGCCCGGCCATCTTCCTCGGCCCGGTCCTGCTCGCCGGTCCAGCCGTCCGCCGCCGCCGCCTCGGTCCCGGAAACGTCGCCGGCATCGTCGCCGGCCGCGGCCGTGGTCCCGGCGTCGGGCTCGGCGTCGCCGGAGCCCCCGTCGTCGTCCGCGCGATCCTCTACCCGATCGTCCGCCGGCTGTTCTTCGGCCGCCCGCGCCGCCCGCTCCCGCTCGGCCTCCTCGCGGAGGATCCGTTCCACGTCCGGTGCGATGCGGCGGGGACCGGCGGCGGGATGCGCCGTCTCCGGGGCCGCGGCCTCGTCCACGTCTTCGGCGTCGTCGGCCCAATCCGCGTCCGCATCGTCCTCGGCCCGAGGCGCCGCCACGCGGTCGGATTCGGTGTCACCGGCGGCCTCGCCACCAGCGACATCGACATCATCGTCGTCGGGAGCCTGCGTCGCGGTGTCCCGGTCCGCGTCGTCCCAGCCGTCCGGTTCGGCCATCTCCGCCGGGTCGTCGGCCGCGCCGGGACGTTCGTACCAGACATGGCCGCAATTGGAGCATTGGACATCGCGCCCGGACTCGGGGATCGCGTCGTCATCGACTTCGTATTGCGCACCGCAATTCGGGCAGGTCAGCCTCATGAAACGTCCGTCCTTGGGCCCGTTCGGGCGCACTTGCCTGTTTACCTCGGCACAGTTGTAGCAAGTCCCGGATTTTCCGCAAAGACATGCCGTCTGCGACGGCGTGCCGGCGTGGCAATTGCACCAGACCGCGCTTTGCGGCACAAGGACGGCCAACGGCAAGGAGAGGGGCGGCCCCGTGATCGAGCTGGAGCGCGTGGCTTATAGCTATGGCGGGGCGGAGCTGTTCTCGGACGTGTCGCTGAGCCTGACGCCGGGCTCGTTCCACTTCCTGACCGGGCCGTCGGGGGCCGGAAAGACCACCCTGCTGAGGCTCTGCTACGGCGACCTGATCGCCACCGGTGGCGCGGTGCGGCTGTTCGGCAAGGACGCGCGCGAACTCGACCGCGACCGGATCGCGCTGACGCGGCGGCGGATCGGCATCGTGCACCAGGACTGCCAGTTCCTCGACCACCTACCGGTGGCGGAAAACATTGCCCTGCCGCTGACGGTGGCCGGTCCGGCCCGCGGCACCGCCCCGGCCGACGCGGTGCGGCAGGATCTCGCGGACCTGATCGCCTGGGTCGGCCTGTCGCGGCAGGCTGGGCAGATGCCGCCGGAACTGTCGGGCGGCGAGCGGCAGCGCGCGGCGCTGGCCCGGGCGGTGATCCTGTCGCCCGAGGTGGTGCTTGCCGACGAACCCACCGGCAACGTGGACTGGGAGATGTCGCAGCGGCTGCTCAGGTTGCTGGTCGAACTGAACCGGATGGGCAAGGCGGTGCTGGTGGCGACCCACGATCTCGCCCTGATCCGCGCCGCCAAGGCCGAGGTGCAGGCCCGGGTGCTGCGCCTCTCGGGCCGGCGGCTGCAACTTGCGGGGGCGGACCTGTGACCGCCCTGCCGCGCCGCCTCGCCACGCTCGTGATCGGCGACCCGCAGGCCGACCGGGCGGTGCCGCCGAGCGGGATCACGGCCCGGCTGACCGTGTTCACCGGCGCGGCGATGGCCTTTCTCGCGGTCTTCGCGCTCGCCTTCTTCTTCGCCAGCGGCCGGCTCGCCGACCGCTGGTCCGAGTCGCTGGCCCGCAGCGCCACGCTGCGCGTCGCCGCCGCCTCGGACGAGATCGAGGCACGGGCGGCGGTGGCGCTCGAGGTGCTGCGCACGACGCCCGGCGTGGCCGAGGCCCGTCCGCTGTCGGTCGAGGACCAGCAGGCGCTGCTCGGCCCGTGGCTCGGGCCGGACCTGCCGCTGGACGGCCTGCCGCTGCCGCGGCTGATCGAGGTGGTGGCGGCGGAGGGCGGCTATGACGCCGCGGGGCTGCGTGCCCGGCTCGCCGCCGAGCTGCCCGGCGCGGTGCTGGACGATCACTCGGCCTGGCGGGCGCCGCTGGTGGCGGCGGCGGAGCGGCTGCGGCTGCTGGGCGCGCTGGCCCTGGCGCTGATCGCGGCGTCGACGGCGGCGATGATCTGGCTGGCCGCGCAGGCCGCGCTGTCGGCCAACGTGCAGGTGGTGCGGGTGCTGCGGCTGGTGGGGGCGCGCGACGCCTACATCGCCCGCGCCTTCGTCCGCCGCTTCACCCTGCGGGCGCTGGGCGGCGCGCTGGCCGGAACGGCCGCCGGGGCCGGGGCGCTGGCGCTGGTGCCGCGCGCCGACACCGCGGGCGGCTTCCTCGTCGGCCTCGGGCTGTCCGGCGCGGGCTGGCTCTGGCTGCTGGCGATCCCGCCGCTGGCCGGGCTGGCCGCCTTCGCGGCGACGCGGGCGGCGGCGCTGCGGGCGCTGAGGGCGCTGTCATGACCGGCCGGGTGTCCCATGCCCTGCAATGGCTGCGGTCGCTGGCGATGATCGTGGTGATCTACGGCGCGATGATCCCCGTCGGCCTCGCCTACCTGCCCGCCGCCCTGCGCAGCCGGGACGGCGCGCTGGCCGCCTGCAAGGCGTGGTCCCGCTTCGCGATCTGGTGCGCCCGCTGGATGGTCGGCATCCGCTGCGAGGTGCGCGGCACGCCGCCGACCGGAGAGGTGCTGATCGCCGCCAAGCACCAGTCCTTCCTCGACATCATCCTGATCTATTCGTCGGTCCCGCGCGGCAAGTTCGTGATGAAGCAGGAACTGACCAAGGCGCCGATCCTCGGCTGGTATGCCCAGCGGATCGGCAGCGTGCCGGTGGACCGCGGCAAGCGGGCCGAGGCGGTCCGCAAGATGCTGGCCGACGTGGAGGCGGGCCGCGCCGATCCCGGCCAGCTCATCATCTACCCGCAAGGCACCCGGATCCCGCCGGGGGTCAAGGCCCCCTACAAGGTGGGATCGGCCATCCTCTACCGCGAACTGGGCCAGCCCTGCGTGCCGGTGGCCTGCAACGTGGGCCTGTTCTGGCCGCGCCGCGGCATCCTGCGCAAGCCCGGCACCGCGGTGGTCGAGTTCCTCGACCCGATCGCGCCGGGGATGGAAACCGACGCCTTCATCGCCCGGCTCGAGGAGGTGATCGAGACCCGCTCGAACGCGCTCATGGCGGAGGCCGGTTTCGTCGCCGATCGCTGACCGCGCCGGGCGGGGGCGGGGACGGGCGGGGCCGGTCTACGCCGGTCAGCTCAGCGGGCAGTCCGCAACCTTCACGAGGATCGACAGGATCGTGTCCGGCCCGTAGGGCTGTCCGCCCATGTCGATGTAGAGCGCCGATCCGCGGGTGAAGACGTCGCCCTCGGCCAGCGTCACGGTCGAGTTCGCGGGGTCGGGCGCGGCCCCCTCGAACAGGACGCAATCGGTGAGGAAGTCGAGGACGTAGCCGTTGAACGCGAGGTCGGGAAAGATGCCGGTCTCGTCCGCGGGGTAGGCTACGGTGATCCGGTCCGAGGCGATGTCGATGGCGACCGGCACGAGATCCCAGCCGTTCTGGGACCCTTCCCGGTCCAGACCGTATTCCCAGCCCGGCCCGACCTTCGCGGGCCAGCGCCGGCCGGCGAAGACCGGCGCGGCCTCGATCTCGTAGGCGAGCCCGCCGAAGCTGACCGCCCGGTCGTCCAGCCCGGTCGCCGCGGCGCCGCCCGCCGCGAGGCAGAGGCCCGCGGCGAGGCGGATCACGCCGCCAGCCCCTTGGAGCCGAGGTTGAGATACTTGCGCCGCCGCGCCGCCCGCAGGTCGGCGGGGGACCGGTCGGCGAGATCGGCCAGAAGCACCTCGATGGTCTTGCCCACCTTGCGGATCGTCCCGGTCCGGTCGCGATGCGCACCGCCGAGCGGTTCCCGGATGACCCGGTCGCAGACCCCCAGCGTCTGCAGGTCCTGCGCCGTGAGCCGCAGCGCCTCGGCCGCCTCGCGCATCTTCTCGGCGTCCTTCCACAGGATCGAGGCGCAGCCCTCCGGCGAGATCACCGAGTAGATCGAGTGTTCGAGCATCGCCACCCGGTCGGCGGTGGCAAAGGCGACGGCGCCGCCCGATCCGCCCTCGCCGATGATGACGGTGATCAGCGGCACGCCGATCTGCAGGCATTTCTGGGTCGACCGGGCGATGGCCTCGGACTGGCCGCGTTCCTCGGCGCCCTTGCCGGGATATGCGCCGGGCGTGTCGATCAGGGTGATGACCGGCAGCCGGAACCGGTCGGCGAGGTCCATCAGCCGGATCGCCTTGCGGTAGCCCTCGGGCCGGGCCATGCCGAAGTTCCGTTCGATCCGGCTCTTGGTGTCCTGGCCCTTCTCGTGGCCGATCACGACCACGGGCCGATCCTCGAACCGGGCCAGCCCGCCCATCACCGCGAGGTCGTCGGCGAAGTTGCGGTCGCCGGCCAGCGGCGTGAACTCGGTGAACAGCGCCTCGATATAGTCCTTGCAGTGGGGCCGGTCGGGATGCCGCGCGACCTGGCATTTCCGCCAGGGCGACAGGTCGGCGTAAAGGCTGTTCAGCAGCTTGGCGGCCTTGGCGTCGAGCGCCTTGGCCTCGTCCTCGATGTCCATCTCGGAGTTGGACCGGGCCAGCGCCCGCAGCTCCGCCGCTTTGCCCTCGATCTCGGCGAGGGGTTTCTCGAAGTCGAGGTAGTTGGTCATTGGGTCTTCCTTGCCGACGCCGCGCCTGGCGGGACTCCGACTATATGGCGGGCGCCGGTAGCGGATGCAACAAAACCCGTTGTCGGGCGGAGGATCCGGCACCCGGCGCGCGCGCTCTTATCCTGCGCCAGTTCCCGCCGACCGCGCCGGCGGCCGGCGCCTCCCGCAATCCCGACGCGCAATCCGTGGTATCCTTTCGCCATTCTTGTCATTTCGGGGAGGATTTCAGCATGTGGATTGCACAAGCCGCGCCGTTGCGCGCCGGTCTCGTCGCGCTGGCCATCGGAGTCGTCGCGGTCCCGGCCCCGCAGGAGGTCCGGGCCCACCCCGTCGAGACCTGCATGGCCGACATGATCGATCATTGCTCTTCCTGGTCGGCCACGCCGTCCGAATACGCCGAGTGCGTGACCGAAGCGATCGGTCTCTGCGCCACCCACAACCCGCACCCGCGGGGCAACGGCGTGCCGCCCGGCGGGCCGGAAGACGAATCGGCCGGCGGCACCGGCCCGCTCGACGCCCAGATCGCCGATGCCCGCCTGCGGCTTGTCCGGCTGCAACTCCAGCGCCGGCTGGCGCTGTCCTGGCAGGTCTACCAGACCCGTCCGGCGGAGCGGATCGACGCCCGGTTCCCCGACTGCGTCCGCCGCAGCGGGACCGACGCCGACCTGATGCGGTGCCGGACCGCCTTCGCGCCCGAACCCGGGCTGTTCCGCGACCTCGACCTCGCGGCGATCCCGGACGGACAAACCTACGAATGCGACGACTTCGGCCTCTGCTGGGCCGTCTGCGCGAATGACACGCCGGAAAGCAGTTGTGGCGGGCTCCTCATGGCCTGCCCGTCGGTCCAGACTCACGGAGAGGGCGCCTGCGACGCGTTCTGCGACGGCGACGATGTCTGCTACTGCCAGTGCTGAACCGCCGCGTGCGCCGGGATGCCGGGCGGGCGCGGGGCCAGGACACCGGCCCCGCGCCATCGCGCGACGGTCCGCGCCCTTGATCCGCCGCCGGGGCGGCGCCAGTGTGGCACGGACCCCTTCTGAAGCCGGAGACCGCCATGCCCCGCCTCGCGATGCCCAGCCTTGCCGTCACCCGCACCCCCCTGTTGATCGCCGTCCTCGCACAGGCCGGGCAGCTCGCGGCGCAGGACATCCAGTTCGGCACCGATGACGGCGAATGGGCCAATGACGGGGAATGCGACGACCGCCGGTTCTTCGGCCCCGGCATGGCAGTCGGGCTGAGCTGGGAATATGCCGGCCTCGACGCCACCGACTGCCGCGCCGCGCTGGAGGCCGGGGAGGTCCGGCTCTGGGACATGACCGAGGCCCGCGCCGCGACGGTCTGCGCGGCGATCGACTTCGGCACCGACGAGGGCGAATACCCGCAGGACGGCGAATGCGACGACCTACGTTTCGAGGGGCCGGCGGTGGCCCGCGTCCTCGACCCCGGCAACATCGGCGGCGACGCGAGCGACTGCGCCCGGATGTGCTTCTTCGGGGTGCTGGCGGTGCGGGACTACTGACCGGGGCCGGTGCCGTCAGTCCGGTTCGCTGCGCCGCGGGGCCGAGGGAAACACGCCCAGCAGCTTCATGTGCGAGGTGAAGTAGTCGAGCTCCTCGAGCGCCAGCTGGACGTTGCGGTCTTCGGGGTGGCCCTCGATCTCGGCATAGAACTGGGTCGCCTGGAACGACCCGCCGACCATGTAGGATTCGAGCTTGGTCATGTTCACGCCGTTGGTCGCGAAGCCGCCCATCGCCTTGTACAGCGCCGCCGGGATGTTGCGGACCCGGAACACGAAGGCGGTCATCATCCGGCCCTGTCCGCGCCGCTTGAAGTCCGGCTCCCGCGCCATGATCAGGAACCGCGTGGTGTTGCGCTCGTGGTCCTCGATATGGCGGGAGAGCACCTCGAGCCCGTAGATCTCGGCCGCCAGTTCCGAGGCCAGCGCCGCCTGCGTCGGGTCGCCGGCCTCGGCCACCTCGCGGGCGGCGCGGGCGTTGTCGGTGGAGATGTGCGCGGCGATGCCGTGGCGGCGCAGGAAGGTGGCGCATTGCGGCAGGATCACCACGTGGCCGTGGGCCGTGGTCACCTGGTCCAGCCGCGCCCCGGGAATGCCCAGCAGGTTGATGTGGACCCGCACGAAGGCCTCGTCGACGATGTGCAGGCCGCTTTCGGGCAGCAGGTGGTGGACATCGGCCACCCGGCCGTAGATCGAGTTCTCCACCGCGATCATGCCGAGCGCGGCATCACCCTTGCGGACCGCCTCCACCGCGTCCTCGAAGGTCGCGCAGGGCATCGGGGTCATGTCGGGACGCGCCTCGCGGCAGGCCTGGTGCCCGTAGGCGCCGGCTTCTCCCTGAAAGGCGATCGCGGCCGTCATGTCGGAATTCGGCCCCCCCGAGGCGCATTCTTGGGCATTTGGTCGCGGTGCTACACCTTGCACCACGTTCGGGGAAGCGGATACATACCCGCCAACCTGAGGCTCGGGACGGATCGCGACATGTTCGACACAATGACCATCACCAAGACGCTTGGCGCCTTCTGCGGCACCCTGCTGGTCTTTCTTCTCGGCGCCTGGTTCGCCGAGATCGTCTATCATGCCGGGTCGGCCGGCGGCCACGGCGACCATCACGACCAGGCCTACGTGATCGAGGTCGAGGGCGGCGAGGGCGCCGAAGAGGCGGTCGAGGAAGGACCGGCCTTCGAGGAGGTCTTCGCGATGGCCGATGCCGCGGCGGGCGAGCGGCTGTTCCGCGCCTGCGGCGCCTGCCACGCGCTGGAGCAGGGCGTCAACGGCACCGGCCCCTACCTCTACGGCATCGTCGGACGGGATATCGGGTCCGTCGACGGGTTCAACTATTCCGGCGCCCTGACGCAGGTTGCCGAGGTCTGGACCCCCGAGAACCTCAACGGCTTCCTCGAGAACCCGCGCGGCTGGGCCCCGGGGACCTCGATGGGCTACAACGGGATGCGCAAGGTCGAGGACCGGGCCAACCTGATCGCCTATCTCGACAGTCTCGACAACTGATCCGGTGCCGGCCCCCGGGGCGGGGCGTCGCGGCATCGCTTCGATCCACGGCCGGCCCCTCCCGGGACCGGCCGTTGCGTTTGCGCTTTGTTAACCATGTTCTGCGAAGTCTTGACGCGCCGCGCGGGGCCGGTCCGGCGGTCACTTCGACCTCACGCAATCTCAACTTGAACATTCGACTCGGCGACCTTTAGCTACAGTTAACCATACTGAGGTCGTGCTCGAGGAGGTCTGCCATGCGTCGCCATCCCCCGCTGTTCCCGGTTGCCGTCACGGCGTCCCGGACCCTCGCTCCCGGCCGCGACGCGGCACTCCTGCGGCTCACCGCGGCGGGCGCGCTGCTGGCCGGAGCGGCGCTGGTCCTCGCCGGGCCGGCGCGGGCCGCGTCCCACGAAGAGATCATCGTCAGCCACGGCGTCACCAATTTCGGCGATCTCAAGCACCCCGCCGACATGGCCCACCTGCCCTACGTGAACCCGGACGCGCCGAAGGGCGGCGAGATCGCGATCTGGTCGCAGGGCACCTTCGACAGCTTCAACGCCTATTCCCGCAAGGGCGTGTCCGCCGCCCTGTCCACGCTGCCCTATGAATCCGTCATGGTCAGCGCGGCGGACGATCCCTACGGCAGCTACTGCTACCTCTGCGAGACGCTGGAATACCCCGAAAGCCGGGACTGGGTGATCTTCAACCTGCGGCAGGACGTGACCTTCTCGGACGGCACGCCGATGACCGCAGAGGACGTGGAGTTCTCGTTCGACCTGTTCATGGAGCAGGGCATCACCGAGTATCGAAACGTGGTCGGCGGCTTCATCTCGGATGTGGAGGTGCTCGACCCGCACCGGATCCGCTTCACCTTCGCCGAGGACGCCCCGCGCCGCGACGTGCTCGGCATCGCCGGCGGCCAGGTGGTGTTCTCGAAGGCCTGGTTCGAGCAGACCGGGACCCGGCTCGACGACAGTTCGGACGCCCCGTTCCTCGGCACCGGGGCCTACCTGCTGCAAAGCCAAGACCCGAACCGGCAACTGATCTACGCCCGCGACCCCGATCACTGGGGCGCCGACCATCCGTGGAACATCGGCCAGAACAATTTCGACACCATCCGGGTCGAGTATTTCGGCGACAGCCAGGCCGCCTTCGAGGGCTTCAAGGCAGGAGCCTACACCTTCCGCAACGAGAACTCGTCGAAGGAATGGGGCACCTCCTACGATTTCCCGGCGGTGCAGAACGGCACCGTCATCAAGGCCGAACTTCCGGACGGCAACATCGGGTCGGCGCAGGCCTTCGTCTTCAACCTCGACAAGCCGCGCTGGCAGGATCCCCGGGTCCGCGAGGCGGTGCGGATGATGTTCAACTTCGAATGGTCCAACGAGGCGCTGTTCTACGGGCTCTACGA
>JBFKOW010000021.1:0-29555 GCA_041628615.1 Paracoccaceae bacterium
CGCCGGCAAGTCGACGCTGCTGAAGGCCGCCCTCGGGGTGATCCCGCGGCTGTCGGGGCAGGTCAGCGTCTTCGGCATCCCGATCGAGGACGCCCGCGCCCGCATCGCCTATGTCCCGCAACGCGCGAGCGTGGACTGGGATTTCCCGACCACGGTGATCGACGTGGTGCAGATGGGTCTCTACCGCAAGGTGGGTCTGCTGGGCCGGATGACCGGGAAGCTGACCGCCACCGCCCGCGACTGCCTCGACCGGGTCGGCATGGCCGATTTCGCGCATCGCCAGATCGGCCAGCTTTCGGGCGGCCAGCAGCAGCGGGTGTTCCTCGCCCGGGCGCTGGCGCAGGAGGCGGACCTCTACCTCCTCGACGAGCCCTTCGCCGGGGTCGACGCCGCCACCGAGCGCGCCATCGTCGATGTGCTGCGCGACCTGAGGTCCGCCGGCAAGTCGGTGATCGCGGTGCATCACGACCTGTCGACCGTGCGCAGCTATTTCGACCACGTGTTCCTGATCAATGTCCGCGCCGTGGCGCAGGGGCCGGTGGACACGACCTTCACCGCCGCCAACCTGAGCGCCGCCTATGGCGGCCGGCTCGCCGCCACCCATCTCGACGAACTGGCGCTCACCGGGGCCGCGTCTTGACGCCATTCCTCGAGGCGCTGCTGCTGCAGGCCGGGTATAACGCCGCGCTGGTCGCGGTGGGCGCGGCCCTTCTGGGCTTCGCGGCCGGGGCCTCGGGCAGCTTCCTGTTCCTGCGCAAGCGCGCGCTGGTGTCGGACGCGGTGGCCCATGCCACCCTGCCCGGCGTCGGGCTGGCCTTCATCGCGATGGTGGCGATGGGCGGCGACGGGCGCAGTCTCGTGGGACTGCTGCTCGGCTCGGCCGTCACCGCCGGGATCGGCCTCCTGGCCATCGAATGGATCGTGCAGCGGACCCGGCTGGCCGAGGACGCCGCGATCGGCGCGGTCCTCGGCGTGTTCTTCGGCATCGGCGTCGTCCTGCTGACCGTGATCCAGACGATGAGCGCGGGGCGGCAGGCCGGGCTCGAAAGCTTCCTGCTCGGCGCCACCGCCGGGATGCTGTTCCAGGACGCGGTGGTGATCGCGGTGGGCGGCAGCCTCGCGGTGCTGGCGACCTGGGCGATGCGGCGGCCGATGACGCTGGTGGCCTTCGACCCGGATTACGCCGCCGCGCTGGGATACGATGTCCGGCGCGTCGACCTGTGGATGATGGGCCTGGTGATGGCGGTCACGGTGATCGGGCTCAAGATCGTCGGGCTGATCCTGATCGTCGCCATGCTGATCATCCCGGCGGTGGCGGCGCGGTTCTGGACCGAACGGGCGGAACGGGTGATCTGGATCGCCGGCGGCATCGGTGCGGTCGCGGGCCATGTCGGCGCCGCCATCTCGGCCAGCGCCCCGGCGATCCCGACCGGCCCGATCATCGTGCTGGTGGCCGCGGGCCTGTTCGTGGCGTCGCTGTTCCTCGCCCCGGGGCGCGGCGTGCTGGCCGCCGTCCTGCGGCACCGCCGGTTCCAGGCCCGGGTGCACCGGCGGCAGGGCCTGCTGGCGCTGGCCGCGCAGCACCCGATCCGCGAACGGTTCACCCTGCGGCTTCTCGCCCGCGAGGGACTGGTCCGGCCCGACGGGGTGCCCACCGAGGCCGGCCGCGCGCAGGCCGCCAAGATCGCCCGCGACGAACGCCGCTGGGAGATCGCCCGCGAGATCCACCAGGATTCCGGGCTGACCGGCCGCTACGACGGGCTGACGCCGATCGAGGATGTGTTCACCGCCGACGAGATCGCCGAGTTCGACGCTCGGCTGGGACCGCCGGTCGCGGTGCCGGGGGGCGCGTGATGGGGGCCGAATTCGTCCAGTTCTCGCTCACCCCGATCCTGATCGGGGTCTTCGCAGCGGTGGCCTGCGCCCTGCCCGGCAACTTCCTGATCCTGCGCCGCCAGGCCCTGATCGGCGACGCGATCAGCCATGTCGTGCTGCCCGGCATCGTCGTCGCCTTCCTGGTCACCGGCGTGGTCGAGGCGATCCCGATGATGATCGGCGCCGCCGCCGCGGCGATCGTCGCGGTGATCCTGATCGAGGCGGTCAAGCGGCTGGGCCGGATCGAGCCCGGCGCCGCGATGGGGGTGGTGTTCACCTCGCTGTTCGCGGCCGGGGTCCTGCTCCTGGAGCAGAGCGATACTTCCAGCGTCCACCTCGATGTCGAGCACGCGCTGATGGGCAACCTCGAGTCGCTGATCTGGCTGCGGGCCGAGGGCTGGGGATCGCTGCTCGATCCGGCGGCACTGGCCACCCTGCCTGAGGAGCTGCCCCGCATCGGCCTGGTCTGCGCCGCCGTCGCGCTCCTGACGCTGGTGTTCTGGCGCTGGCTCAAGATCGCCACCTTCGACGAGGGCTTCGCCGAGGCGCTCGGCATCCCGGCCGCTGCGGTGGGGTTCGGGCTGGTCGTCGTGGCGGCGCTGGCGGCGGTGGCGGCCTTCGACGCGGTCGGCTCGATCATCGTGATCGCGATGTTCATCTGCCCGCCGGCGGCGGCCCGGCTGATGACCAACCGTCTGGCGGCGCAGGTCTGGTGGTCGGTCGCCTTCGCGGTGCTGTCGGCGGTGCTGGGCTACGTGCTCGCCGGCTACGGGCCGCTGTGGTTCGGCGCCGCGAACGCGGTCAGCGCGGCGGGGATGATCGCCGCCGTCTCGGGGGTGATCCTGTGGCTGGCCTGCCTCTACGGTCCGTGCCGGGCGCGGGTCGGCGCCGGCCGGGACGACAGCGCCGCCTGATCCCGGCTACTCGGCCGCTTGCCGGCCCGGCCCGCGCGCGTCCGGCCCCAGCGCCGCCCAGGCTGCGTGCTGCGACAGGAACACCCGGCCGGTCAGCGCATCGAGGAAGTGGCTGCGCCGCAGCCGGTCCATCACCGGGCCCTTGACCTCGGACAGGTGCAGCGCGACCCCCATCCCGGCCAGCGTGGCGTTGATCGCCTCGAGCGTCTCCAGCGCCGAGAAATCCACCTCGTTCACCGCCGAGAACATCAGCACAACGTCGCGCACCGGCCCGCCCGCCGTCACCCGGTCGCGGATCAGGTCCTCGAGGAAGCGGGCGTTCACGAAATACAGGCTCTCGTCCACCCGCAGGGTCAGCAGCGCCGGGTCGGTCTCGACCGCGTGGCGGCGGATGTTGCGGAAATGCTGGGTGCCGGGAACCAGCCCCACTTCGGCCACGTGCGGCCGCGAGGTCTTGTAGAGGTGCAGCGCGACGGACAGCACCACCCCGGCGGCCACCCCGATCTCGACCCCGAGCGCGAGCGTCAGCGCGATGGTGGCGGCGACGGCGGCAAAGTCCGACCGCGAATAGGCCCAGGTCCGGCGCAGGATCGACAGGTCGACGAGGCCGAGCACCGCGACGATGATCGTCGCCGCCAGCGTCGCCTTCGGCAGGTAGTGGACCAGCGGCGTCAGCGCCACCGCGGCGATGGCCAGCCCGGCGGCGGTGAAGGCCCCGGCGGCGGGCGTCCGCGCCCCGGCGTCGAAGTTGACCACCGACCGCGAGAACCCGCCGGTGACAGGGAAGCCGCCGGTGACGGCGGCGCCGAGATTGGCGGCGCCGAGCCCGATCAGTTCCTGGTCCGGGTCGATCCGCTCGCGCCGCTTCGCCGCCAGGGTCTGCGCCACCGAGACCGACTCCACGAAGCCGATCACCGAGATCAGCAGCGCCGGCACGAAGAGCGCGCGCACGAGATCGGGGGCCAGCGGCGGCAGGGTCAGCGGCGGCAGGCTCTGCGGCAACGCCCCGACGATGGCCACGCCGCGGGCGTCGAGCCCGAAGCCCCAGACCGCCGCGGTGGTGGCGCCGACGGCGAGCACCGGCCCGGCCTTGGTCAGCAGGTCCGCCGTGCCCGGCCCCGCGCCGAGCCGCCGCAAGAGCGGCTTCAGCCCGCGCCGGACCCAGAACAGGAACCCGGTCGCCAGCCCGCCCAGAACCAGCGTCGGCAGGTTCACCTGGCCGAGATGGGCGGCGAGCCCGGCCAGCATCTCGGGCAGGGTATGCCCCTCCCCCGCGATGCCGAGCAGGTGGCGCAGCTGGCTGGTGGCGTTCAGGATGTCCGAGGCGGCGATGAACCCGGCGATCACCGGGTGGCTGAGGAAATTGGCGAGAAAGCCGAGCCGCAGCAGCCCGAGCCCCACAAGCATCGCCCCCGACAGCGCCGCCAGCGTCAGCGCCGCCGCCGCCGGACCGGCGAGCCCCTGCGCCACCACCTCGCCCACCGCCGAGGCGGTCATCAGCGACACCACCGCCACCGGCCCCACCGCCAGCGTGGTGGAGGTGCCGAACACGGCATAGAGCAGGATCGGCGCGATCGAGGCGTAGATCCCCGCCTCGGGCGGCAGTCCGGCCAGCAGCGCATAGGCGAGCGATTGCGGGATCAGCATGATGGTGACGATCGCCGCGGCGACGAGGTCTCCGGTCAGGTCCACGCGGCCGTAGCGGCGGCCCCAGTGCAGGATCGGGAAGTATCGGGAAAGGCGCATGGTGTCGGGGCCGTGCAGGGCCGGGGCGGTCCGGGGGCCGGGCCGCCTGCCGGGCGGTTGGGTTTCAGGGGCGGACCTGCTCGGCCGCCGCGGCGGTGACCTTCTCGGGGCGGGCCATCCACTCCTTGCCGCGCAGCATCGCCTTCCAGTAGATCGGCGGCAGCAGCCGCTCCTTCAGCAGCCAGGCGGCGCGGGTCGGTTTCGTGCCGTCGATCAGCCAGGCCGGGAAGGACGGTTTCAGCGTCCCGCCATAGCCGAACTCGGCCAGAACGATCCTGCCCCGCTCCACGGTCAGCGGGCAGGAGCCGTAGCCGTCATACTGCGCCACCGGCGACCGGCCGGCGATGTCGGCGACGATGTTGGCGGCCACGGTCGGGGCCTGCTTGCGGGCGGCGGCGGCGGTCTTGGCGTTGGGGGCGTTCATCACGTCGCCCAGCGCCCAGATGTTGGCGTAGGTCTTGTGCCGCAGCGTGGCGGGATCGACATCGACCCAGGCCGAGGCATCGGCCAGCGGCGACACCCGGATGAAATCGGGCGCGGTCTGCGGCGGGCAGACGTGGATCATGTCGAATTCGACATCGACCCGGCGGGGCTCGGTCCCGGGCTCCTTCACCTCGAAGGTCGCGGTCCTGCCCGGGCCGTCGATGGCGACGAGGTTGTGGAAGAAGTCCAGCGTCGCGTCGTACTTGCGGACGTAGTCCATCAGCGCGGGGACGTAGTCCTTGACCCCGAACAGCACCCCGCCGGCGTTCATGAACCGGATGTCGATGTCCCTGAGCACCCCGCGCCGGTGCCAGGCGTCGCCGGACAGGTACATCGCCTTCTGCGGCGCGCCGGCGCACTTGATCGGCATCGGCGGCTGGGTGAACAGCGCCCGGCCCGCCTTCATCTCCTGCACCAGTTGCCAGGTGTAGGGGGCGAGGTCGTAGCGGTAATTCGAGGTCACGCCGTTGCGGCCCAGCGTCTCTTCCAGCCCCTCGACGGCGGCCCAGTCGAGCTTGAGCCCCGGGCAGACCACCAGCCTGCCGTAGGTGACCACCCGGCAGCCGTCGAGCACGATGGCGTTCCGGTCGGGTTCGAAGGCGGCGACGGCGGACCTGATCCAGTGGACCCCCTTCGGGATCAGGCTGCCCATGGTCCGGGCGGTGGAGCGGACGTCGAAGACGCCGCCGCCGACCATGGTCCAGCCGGGCTGGTAGTAGTGGATGTCGGCGGGGTCGATGAGGGCGATTTCCAGCCCCGGCTTGCGCGCCTTCAGGCTCGCCGCGACCGCGATTCCGGCGGCGCCTCCGCCGACGATCACCACCTCGAAATGGGCGTCGCTCGCGTCGGTCGGGGTGCGGCCGCCATTGGCGATGCGCCGGGCCACGCCGTTCATGTCGTAACCGGCGGCCCGGGTCCGGGCGAGGATCTCGGGCAGCGGCCGCCGGCGGGTCTCGGCGAGGGACCACAGCGTGGCGGACCGGGTGCCGGTCCGGCAATAGGCCATCACCGGTCCGGGCAGTTCGCGCAGGGCAAGGGCGAAGGCCGCGGCGGTCTCGTCGGTGACCATACCGGGGGTCACCGGCAGGTAGCGGAAGGCCAGGCCCGCGGCCCCAGCGGCGGCGGCGATCTCGTCATGGCCGGGCTGGTCGGCGCCTTCGCCGTCGGGGCGGTTGCAGATGATGGCGCGGAACCCGGCGCGGGCCAGCTCCGCCACCTCGGCGGCGGTGATCTGCGGTCCCACCGACAGGCTGTCGTCGATCTGCCTTGTGTCCATGATGTCGTCCTCTCGCGGGTCTGTGCCGGGGTCTGCGGCGGCGGGTCCGGGCGCGCGGCATCGGCGCGCCCGGCCGGCGGCCGGGGTCGGGGTCGGTGTCGGGATCGGGGGACGGCGGCGGCCGGGCGGACCGGGCCGCCGCCGGGCGGTGCCGGGGCGGCCTAGAGGCCGTTGACCGGCACCTTGAGGTAGCGCTTGCCGTCCTTGTCGGCGGGCGGCAGTTCCCCGCCGCGCATGTTCACCTGCAGCGACGGGATGATCAGCTTGGGCATCGCCAGCTGGGCGTCCCGCTCGGTGCGGAACTTCACGAATTCTTCCTTGGTCTTGCCGGCGCCGACATGGATGTTGTGGGCCTTCTCGTCGGCGACCGTGGTCTCCCACTGGATGTCGCGGCCGTTCGGGCCGTAGTCGTGGCACATGAACAGCCGGGTCTCGTCCGGCAGGGCGAGCACCTTCTGGATCGAGTCGTAGAGCTCGGCCGCGTCGCCGCCGGGAAAGTCGGCCCGGGCCGACCCGCCGTCCGGCATGAACAGGGTATCGCCGACGAAGGCGGCATCGCCCATGACGTGGACCATGCAGGCCGGGGTATGGCCGGGGGTATGCATCGCGAAGCACTGCATCCCGCCGACGCTGTAGGTGTCGCCGTCCTCGAACAGCCGGTCGAACTGGCTGCCGTCGCGCTGGAACTCGGTGCCCTCGTTGAAGACCTTGCCGAAGGTCTCCTGCACCAGGGTGATGTTCCGGCCGATGCCCAGCTTGCCGCCCAGCTTGCCCTGGATGTAGGGCGCCGCCGACAGGTGGTCGGCATGGACATGGGTCTCGATCAGCCATTCGAGCTTGAGGCCGTTCTTCTCGACGAAGGCGATCAGCTCGTCGGCATGTTCGTAGGTGATGCGCCCGGCGGCGTAGTCGATGTCCATCACGCTGTCGATGATGGCGCAGGCGTTCGAGCCGGGGTCCTTCACGATGTAGCTGATGGTGTTGGTGGCGGCGTCGAAGAAGCCGTGAACCTCGGGGGTGACGGAGGTGTCGACGGGATAGGTGGTCATGTCGTGCTCCCTTATCAGGTGGTGAGGGTGGAGGCGCCGCGGCGGGCGGCCAGTCGGGGCAGGCCGCGGGCCAGCGCCATGCCGGCCAGCAGCGCCGCGACGAACAGAAGGACGGAGGGGTCGAGCGTGCCGACCGCCGGCAGCGCGCCGCCCGGGCAGAACCCCGACAGGCCCCAGCCGACGCCGAACAGCGCCGAGCCGCCGATCAGCCGGGCGTCGATCCGGGTCGCGGTGGGCAAGTGGAAGCGGGCGTCGAGCGCCGGCGCCGGCCGGCGCAGCACGAACCGGTAGCCCAGCGCGGTCACCGCCAGCGCGCCGCCCATGACGAAGGCCAGCGACGGGTCCCAGGCCCCGGCGATGTCGAAGAAGTTCAGCACCTTGGCCGGGTTCGCCATCCCCGAGATCGAGATCCCGAGGCCGAACACCACGCCGGTGAGGTAGATCAGGGCAATCCGCATCGTCCTAGCCCCCGATCAGGTGCCGCGCGACGTTGACCGTCGCGAAGGTGGTGGCCATGAAGGTGGCGGTCGCCGCGATCGACCGGCGCGACAGCCGCGCCATGCCGCAGACCCCGTGCCCCGATGTGCAGCCCGACCCGAAGGTGACGCCGATCCCGACCAGCACGCCGCCGATCAGCATCGCCGCGGCCGAGACCGGCACCTCGATCACCGGACCCGCGCCGGTGACGGCCCACATGAGCGCCGGCGCGCTGACCATGCCGGCCAGCAGCGCGATGCGCCAGTCGAGGTCGCCGCGCCGGCGGTCGAACACGGTGGCGGCGAGGATCCCCGTCGCCCCCATGATCCGCCCGTTCAGCGCCATCAGCAGCACCGAGGCGGCGCCGATCAGCGCGCCGCCGGCAAGCGCGGCCAGCGGGGTGAAATCGGTCTCGATGCTCATCGCGCTGCGCCCTCGCCGCCGCCGCTGCCTGTGGTTCCGGTCATGTCGTTCTCCTCGGGAATCGCTGTTGCCCTCCCTTCGCACGGTTCCGGCGCCGGCCACGGTGACCAAGTCACCGAACCCCCGGCGGTTCAGATCTCGCCGGCCGACCGGGCCAGCCGCTCGAGCCCCGGACGGCCGACAAGCCGCACCAGCCCGCGCGCCTGTTCGATCCAGCCGCGGCGCTGGAACTCGCCCAGGGTGCGCGACACGACCTCGCGCGCGGTGCCCAGTTCGGTGCCCAGCGCCTGGTGGGTGGCGCGCACCTCGTCGCCCTCCCCGGCCAGTTCCAGCAGCCGCGCGGCGAGCCGCACGTCCATCCGCTGGAACACGATATCGTCGATGAGGGTGAACAGGTCGGTAATCCGGCGCGAATAGGCCTTGAACACGAATTCCCGGAACACTGGCGACCGGGCGACCATGTCGTCGAAGGTCCTGCGCGGGATCGCCACGGCGCGGACATCGGTCTCGGCGGTGCCCTCGGCGGCGTAGTCCTCGAAGGCCAGCATGCAGGCGGTGGTCAGCACGCAACTGTCGCCGGCATTGACCCGGTAAAGCGTCACGTCGCGGCCGGTCTCGGATTTCTGCTGCACCAGCACCGTGCCCTCGAGCAGCAGCAGGAGGTTGTCGGGGGTCTGGCCGGGGGCGAAGATCACGGAGCCGGCGGGGGCGGTGACGATCTCGCTGCCCGCGACCAGTTCGGCCCGCAGCTCCGCCGGCAGCCGCGACAGGCCGGCAAAGCGGTCGATCCAGTTTTCCCGGGTGGCCATCCGGTTCTCCCCTGCCCGTTTGCCGCGAGTATGCCCCAGCCGAGCGGCCGGCGTCACCGCCGATCTGCGCCGGACGTGCCGACGGCGCGGGGACAGGCCGCCGCGCCGCCGCAGGAGGTCGGGGGATGGCTCAGCCCGCGGCGAGCGCCGGAGCCGCGGGGCCGCGCCCGAAATGGCGCCGGTTGAGCACCAGGATCAGTCCGATCATCGCCGCCTGCGCGAGCAGCGCGGGGGCGGTCAGCGCCCAGTAGGCGGCCGAAAACTTCTCGACCAGGCCGGCGCCGACGAGGCCCTTGTTGACCCAGAACTGCAACAGGACCGACACCGCCACGCCGGGACAGATCAGCGCGTAGCTGCCGACCGAGGTCTCGGACCCGGTGACGAAGCGGCGCAGGTAGCCGGTGGCCCGCAGCACCGCGACGCCGAACAGCAGGAACAGGATCTCGACCGACAGGAACCGCGTCAGCAGGCTCAGCATGTCGCCGGGCGCGCCGTGGCTGCCGAAGTGGACATGCAGCCCGTGGTCCTGCCGCAGCACCAGGATGCCGAGCACGGTCATCAGCGGCACGACGATCATCAGGGTCGGCGCCTGCTCGACCGCGACCCCGTTCTCGAGCATCGACCGCAGACCGAGGACGAGCCCGACCGCCGCGATCAGCGCCGCGGCGACGAGGAAGAAGGTCGACAGCACGATCGAGGCGCCGGCGGTCAGCGCGCTGGCGCTCATCGCGCCGGGGGCCGACAGGCCGACCCCGACCATCGCCAGGGTGAAGGCGGGCAGAAGCTGGGCGAAGGAGTTGTTGGCGGCGCAGTCGAAGCCGCCCGCGCCGATCACCCGGGACAGGAAGCCGCCCAGTTGCGCCAGCGCCAGCGCGCCGATGCCGAGGAAGGCCACGAGCGCGAGCGGGAACAGCAACTCCACCGCCGACCACAGGCCGGGCACGAAGACCAGCCCGAGGATGAAGCCCGTGTTGACCGACATGGCCAGCGCCAGCGGCACCGCCATCATCTGCGTCCGGGCATTGCCCGCGGCGAGCGCCGCGCCACGCGGGCTGGCCGAGAAGCCGCGCACCCGGCGGAGGTTCCAGCCCAGCAGGTAGAGGTTCATCCCCCCGAACAGCGCGATCCCGGCGAGGGCCGTGGCGATCATCGCGGCCTTGAGGGGACCGGCCCCGGCCAGCGCCCGCGCCACGTCCTCGAACACCGGCACGACCTGCCCGGGATGGGGCACCCAGAACATGAGATACATGAAGAAGGTCACGGCCAGCCCCCCCGCCCCGACGGAGGCGAGGAAGTAGAGCGGCGACCAGGTGTCGGCAGGGCGTGCGGGAATCGGTGTCATGGCAAGTCTCCGGTTGTCCGGAGCCTCGATGCCACGACCCGCGCCGGCCCGGCGGTGACTTCGTCACCAAGTCCGCGGGTGGCGGCTCAGAAGTCGAATGCCTCGACCGTCCGCCGCTCGCCGCGCAGGAACGCGTCGGCGACGTGGACCAGCGGCGCGAGGTCCATGTCGATGCCGCCGGTCTCGACCAGCCGGGCCATCCGCGCGTAAAGCCGCGGGTATTCCCCGTCCGGCCCATCGGCCCCGGGCCCGCGATCGGTGACCTGCACGCCGTCGACGCGCATCGTCTCGCCGCCCTCGGACAGGTGCAGACGCCCGGCATCGGTGTCCACCGTGATGTCCCAGGTTTGGACCTCTTCCTCGCGCCAGTCGAACTCGGCGCTGACCCCGCCGCTGAAGGTCAGTTCGGCGGCGATCGGGGACTGCCGGTTCGCCGGCACCTCCAGCATCGCGTCACGCAGGTGCACCGAGGCGGGCAGGATCTCGGTCAGGATCGACAGCGCGTTGATGCCGGGATCGAACACGCCCATGCCGCCGGGCTCGAACACCCAGTCCTGGCCCGGATGCCACCGGCGCACCGATTCGCGCCAGACGATGCGGGCGGTCTCGACGTTGCGGCCCGCCAGCCAGGCCTTCGCGGCGGGCACCATCCGCGCCGCCCGGCTGTGCCAGCTCGCGAACAGGCTGACCCCCGCCGCTTCGGCCATCGCGCGCAGCGCATGGCACTCGGCCAGCGTCGCGCCGGGGGGCTTTTCCAGCATCACGTGACGCCCGGCGCGCAGCGCGGCGGCGGCGGCGGCGAAGCGCGGCACCGGCGGCAGGCAGAGCGACACAGTGTCGATTTCGGGATGCGCGGCGAGCATCTCCTCCATGTCGGTGAAGGCCGGGACGCCGTCGACACGGCCCTTGCGCGACACCGTCGCGGCGAGGTCCCAGTCGGGGCTGGCGGCCAGCGCCGGGACATGCTGGTCCAGCGCGATCTTGCCGATGCCGGCCAGCGCGATCCTGCGGTTGGGCATGGGTCAGAACGCCTTGAAGGTCAGGGTGGTGAGGGTGCGCTCGACGCCCGCGACGGTGGCGAGGTTGTCGTTGATGAAGCGGCCCACGTCGTCGCCCTCGGGGACGTAGAGCTTGACCAGCAGGTCGAATTCGCCGCTGGTCGAATACATCTCGGAATGCAGTTCCTTGAGCGCGATCTCGTCGGCCACGCGGTAGGTCTCGCCGGGCTTGCACCGGATCTGGACGAACACGCATTTCATCGGCGCCTCCCTCGGTTCGGCCCGGCTCTCCGGGCGCTGCCGGATGCAGTTATCGCCACGGCGGCGCAAAAGACCACACCCCGCCGGCAGAAAATCCGCGCCGGATCAGGCCGGCTCGGTCTCGGCGGCGGCCGGGGCGATCCGGGCGGCGGCGAACTTGAACTCGGGGATCTTGCCGAACGGATCGAGCTGCGGATTGGTCAGCACGTTGGCCGGGGCCTCGACGAAGCAGAACGGGATGAACAGCATCCCCGGCGTCACGTCGCGGTCGGCCCGCAGGGTCAGGGTGATCGCACCGCGCCGTGTCTCGACGGTGACCTTCTGGCCCCGCCGCAGGCCCATCTCGCCGATGGCGCGCGGGTGCATCGACACGAAGGGCTCGCCCTCCAGCGCCTCCAGGTGGGTCGCCCGGCGGGTCATCGCCCCGGTGTGCCAGTGCTCCAGCACCCGGCCCGTCGTCAGCACCAGCGGGTAATCCGCATCCGGCAGTTCGTCGGGCGGCACGAGGTCTGTGGGCACCAGCCGGGCCCGGCCCGAGGCGGTGGGAAAGCCCTCGGCGAAGATGATCTCGGCGCCCGGCGCGTCGTCGGCGGCCGCCGGGTAGGTCACCGCCCCCTCGCGCATCAGCCGGTCCCACGAGATGTGGGCCAGCGACTTCATGTGCGAGGTCATCTCGGCATAGACCTCGGAGATTTCCGAATAATCCCAGTCGAGCCCGCAGCGGCGGGCCATCTCGACCATCAGCTTCCAGTCCTGCCGCGCCTCGCCCGGCGCGGTGCGCACCGGCAGCGCAAGCTGCACCTGCCGGTTGGAATTGGTGTAGGTGCCCGGCTTCTCGGGCTGCGCCGTGGCGGGCAGGATCACGTCGGCGAACCACGCCGTCTCGGTGAAGAAGATGTCCTGCACCACGAGGTGATCGAGGCTGGCCAGCGCGGCGCGGGCGTGGCGCTGGTCCGGGTCCGACATTGCCGGGTTCTCGCCCTGGACATACATCGCCCGGATCTCGCCTGCGGCGACCGCGTGCATGATCTCGACGACGGTGAGGCCGCGCGCCGGATCGAGGCTGCGGCCCCAGGCGTCCTCGTAGCGGGCGCGGATGTCGGCGTCCTCCACCGACTTGTAGTCCGGGTAGACCATCGGGATCAGCCCCGCGTCCGAGGCCCCCTGCACGTTGTTCTGGCCGCGCAGCGGGTGCAGCCCGGTCCCCGGACGGCCGATCTGTCCGGTGATGAGGCTCAGCGCGATCAGGCAGCGGGCGTTGTCGGTGCCGTGGACGTGCTGGCTCACCCCCATGCCCCAGAAGATGATCGCCCGCTCGGCGGTGGCGAAGGTCCGGGCAAGCGCGCGCAGGTAGCCCGCCTCGACGCCGCAGATTTCAGCCATCGCCTCGGGCGAGAAGTCCTTCACCTTCTCGCGCAGCGCCTCGAAACCGTCGGTATGGGCCTGCACGTATTGCCGGTCGTATAGCCCCTCCTCGATGATCGTGTGGATCATCGCGTTCAGCATCGGCACGTCGCGGCCCGGCGCGAAGACCACCGGGTGGGTGGCGTGGCGCATCAGCCCCTGCCGGCGCGGGTCGAACACCATCAGTTTCGCGCCGCGCTTCGCGGCCTGCTTGAAATAGGTCGCGGCGACGGGGTGGTTCTGTTCCGGCCGGGCGCCGATGATCAGGATGCAGTCGGCGTCGTCGGCGGCGGTGAACGGGGCCGAAACCGCGCCCGACCCCACCCCCTCCATCAGCGCCGCGACCGAGGAGGCGTGGCACAACCGGGTGCAGTGATCGACGTTGTTGGTGCCGAAGCCCTGACGGATCAGCTTCTGGAACAGGTAGGCTTCCTCGTTGGTGCCCTTGGCCGACCCGAAACCGGCGATCGCCTGCCCGCCCCGTTCGTCGCGCACCCTGGTCAGCCCGCCGGCGGCCAGCGCCAGCGCCTCGTCCCAGCTCGCCTCGCGGAAATGGTCGCCGATGTCGGCGAAGGTCAGCCGCGCCTCGGGGTCCTTCGCCACCCCGTCGCGGCGGATCAGCGGCCGGGTCAGCCGCTCGGGCGACATCACGTAGTCCATCCCGAAGCGGCCCTTGACGCAGAGCTTGCCCCGGTTCGCCGGGCCCTGCCGGCCGTCGACCTTGACGATGTCGTTGCCCTTCAGGCTGACCTCGGTCTGGCAGCCGACGCCGCAGAACGGACAGACCGAGGGCTTCACGGCGTCGGGCACCACCGCGCGGCGGGTCGCGGTGGCGTCGAGCAGGGTCTTTTCCATCAGCGCCCCGGTCGGGCAGGCCTGCACGCATTCGCCGCAGCCGACGCAGGTGGACAGACCCATCGGGTCGGAGACGTCGAACACCGGCACCGCGTCCAGCCCGCGATGGGCCATGCCGATCACGTCGTTGACCTGCGCCTCGCGGCAGGCCCGTTCGCACAGGCCGCAGGCAATGCAGGCGTCGAGGTTCACGGCGATGGACGGGTGCGAGGCGTCGCGGAACACGCTGTCCACCGGGATCGCGCCCTGCGCGCCGGGCCGGCTGCCGGGATACCGGCTGCCCGCGACGTCCAGCGCCTCGGCCTCCTGCCAGAAATGGCTGTCGGGGTCGGGGCTGTCGGCGCGGGCGGGCATGTCGGCGGCCAGCAGTTCGAACACCATCCGCCGGCTCTTCTCGGCCCGTTCGCCGCCGGTTCTGACCACCATCCCCTCGGTCGGGCGGCGGATGCAGGAGGCGGCGAGCACCCGCTCGCCCTCGATCTCGACCACGCAGGCGCGGCAATTGCCGTCGGCGCGCAGTTCCGGCACGTCCTTGTGGCACAGGTGCGGGATGTGGGTCCCGAGCCGCTGCGCCACCTGCCAGATCGTCTCGCCGGGCCGGGCGGTGACCGCGTGGCCGTCGAGCGTGAAGCGCACCCCGGGCATGGTCGCGTCGTCGAGGCTCATGGCGCGTTTCCTTCCGCCGGCATCCCGAATTCCTCGGGGAAATGGGTCATCAGGTGGCGCAGGCAGTTGCCCGCCGCCTGCCCCAGCCCGCAGATCGACGCGTCGCGCATCACCGCGATCAGGTCGTCGTAGAGCGCCGGGTCGGCGTTGCGGGTCTCGAGCAGGCGGACGATCTTGTCGGTGCCCGCGCGGCAGGGCGTGCACTGGCCGCAGCTTTCGTGGCGGAAGAACCGCATCGTGTTCAGCACCGCATCGCGGACGCTGTCGTGCTGGCTCAGGATCACCACCGCGTGCGAGCCGATGAAGCCGCCTTCCGCCTCCCAGGTGCCGAAATCCATCGCCCGGTCGGCCATCCGCGCCGGGAAGATCCCGCCCGAGGCGCCGCCCGGCATGAAGGCCTTGAGGTCGTGGCCTTCGGCCATGCCGCCGCAATGATCCTCGATCAGCCGGATCAGCGGGATGCCCGCCGGGGCGATCTTGACACCCGGTTCCTTCACCCGCCCGGACACCGAGAACGACCGCAGCCCCTTGTGCCCGTCTCCCGCGCCCTGCGCCGCGAACCAGTCCGGCCCGTGGCGCAGGATGTCGGGGACCCAGGACAGCGTCTCGATGTTGTGGTTGAGGGTCGGGCGGCCGAACAGGCCGACCTCGGCGATGTAGGGCGGGCGGTGGCGCGGCAGGCCGCGCCGGCCCTCGATCGATTCGATCATCGCGCTTTCCTCGCCGCAGATGTAGGCCCCGGCCCCGCGGCGCAGTTCCATCGGCACGACGTCGATGTCCGAGGCGTCGAGCGCGGCGATCTCGCGGCGCAGGATCTCGAGGATGTGGGGGTATTCGTCGCGCATGTAGATGTAGATGCGGTCGCAGCCCACCACGCGGGCGGCGATCTGCGCGCCCTCCAGCATCCGGTGCGGCCGGCGCTCCAGCCACCAGCGGTCCTTGAAGGTGCCGGGCTCCCCTTCGTCGCCGTTCACCGTCATCAGCCGCGGGCCGGGATAGCCCCGCACGAAGCCCCACTTGCGGCCCGCCGGGAAGCCCGCGCCGCCGAGGCCGCGCAGCCCGGCATCCGACATCGTGGCGATGGCGTCGTCGGGAGTGAGGTCGCCCGACAGGACCCGGCCCAGCATCGCGTAGCCGCCGGCGGCGCGGCAGGCGGCGAGGTCCTCGTAGTCCGGCAGGTCGGGGACCGAGTTGTCCTCGTCCACCGCCGCCACGAGCCGGTCCACCGTGGCATGGCGGAACAGCCGCTTGCCGATCCACGCCGCCGGGGCGCCGTCGCACTGGCCGATGCAGGGGCTTTCGACCACCCGGACCCGCGCCGGGTCGAGCCGGGCGCGCAGCCCGGCGATCAGGTCGAAGGCCCCCGCCACCTCGCAGGAGACGCAGGTGCTGACCCGGATGGTGACCGGCGGCGGCGGCGCCTCGCCGTCCAGCACCACGTCGAAATGGTGATAGAAGCTCGCCACCTCGTAGACCTCGACCTGCGCCAGCCGGAACAGTTCGGCCAGAGCGGCGATCGCGGTGGCGGACAGGTGGCCGCGGGCGTCCTGCACCTTGTGCAGTGCCTCGATCAGCAGGTCGCGGCGGCGCGGCAGGTCGCCCAGCAGGTCGGCCACCGCGGCGACGTCTGCCTCGCTGACCTGTCGGCCCTTGGGCAGCGACGGGTCGCGGCGCGCGTGCGGGGCCGGGGCGATCTGGTCCATGCGGTCGGGCCTTTCGGTCGGAGCGGGTCGGTCGGTCGGTGCGGGGCGGGCGAATCCGCCCCCGGTTTCAGAGCGTAGCATAGGGAGGCGGGTCCCCCCGCCAAACGGCGGGAACGGCATCTACGCGGGCCTTTTCGACACCGCGCCCGCCGCGATCCCGCCGGGCGGGGCCTAAAGCGTCCAGCCGCCGTCGATCGGAAACGCGCCGCCGGTGACGAAGGCGGCCTCGTCGCTGGCGAGATAGGCGGCCATCGCCGCGATCTCGTCGGCCCGCGCCACCCGGCCCATCGGCTGGCGGGCGACGAAGGCGGCCCGCGCCGCCGCCTCGTCGCCGCCCATGCGCTCGGCCTGCGCCGCCACCCGATCGCGCCAGGACGGGCTGTCGACGGTGCCGGGGCAGATCGCGTTGCAGCGCAGGCCGCGGGCGGCGAAATCCGCCGCCACCGCCTTGGTCAGCCCGATCACCGCTGCCTTGGTCGCGCCGTAGACATAGCGGTTCGGCGCGCCCTTGATCGACGATGCGCCCGAGGACAGGTTGATGATCGAGGCCCCCGGCGCGTCCGGCCCGGCGCAGCGGCCGAGCATCCCCGGCAGGAAGGCCCGGATCATCCGGTGCATCGACTTCACGTTGAGATCGAACGAGAAATCCCAGTCCGCCTCGGTCGCGTCCAGCACCGTGCCGTGATGCACGAAGCCCGCGACGTTGCACAGGATGTCGATGCCGCCGACCGCTTCCGCGTAGGCCGCCACCGCGGCGCTGTCGGTCACGTCGAGGGCGCGCGCGTCGGCATAGCCGCCGGACAGCCTGGCCGGGTCGAGATCGCTGGCCCAGACCGCCGCGCCCTCGGCGGCGAGCCGGTCGGCGATGGCCCGGCCGATCCCCTGTCCGGCGGCGGTGACGACGGCGATCTTTCCGGCAAGCCGGTCCATCTCAGCCCTGCACCACCACCTGGCGCTGCCGGCCCAGCCCCGCGATGCCGATCTCGAGCACGTCGCCCGGCCGCAGGTATTTCGGCGGCTTCTGGCCCATGCCCACCCCCGGCGGCGTGCCGGTCGAGATCACGTCCCCCGGCTGCAGCGACATGAACCGGCTGACGTAGGACACGAGGAACGGCACCGGGAAGATCATCGTCGCGGTGGTGCCGTCCTGCTGGCGCGCGCCGTTGACCTCGGTCCACAGCGGCAGGGCCTGCGGGTCGGGCACCTCGTCCGGGGTCACCAGCCACGGCCCGATCGGGGCGAAGGTGTCGTGGCTCTTGCCCTTGGTCCACTGGCCGCCGCGCTCCATCTGGAAGTCGCGCTCGCTCACGTCGTTGACGATGGTGAACCCGGCGACGTGGTCCATCGCCTGCGCCTCGTCGATGTTCTTGGCGGCGCTGCCGATGACGATGGCCAGTTCCACCTCCCAGTCGCCGCGCCGCGATCCGGGCGGCAGTTCCAGGTCGTCGTTGGGGCCGCAGATCGCGCTGGTGGCCTTGGCGAAGATCACCGGCTCGGCCGGGATCGGCATGCCCAGTTCCTCGGCGTGGTCCGAGTAGTTGAGCCCGATGCAGACGAGCTTGCCCACGTTGCCGACCGCCGGGCCGATCCGCGGCGCACCGTCCACCGCCGGCAGCGTGGACGGGTCGAGCGCCGCGAGCCGGGCGAGGCTGTCGGGGGCGAGCGCCGGCCCGGCGATGTCGGCCACCTCGCCCGACAGGTCGCGGATCGTGCCCCCGGCATCGAGCAGGCCGGGCTTCTCGGCCCCGATCGGGCCGTATCTGAGCAATTTCATCGGGTTTCTCCGTCCCTTGCTTGACCGTTTTCGTCAGACGAACCGGTTGACCCAGTTCTCCAGCTTCTCCTGCCGGCCCGAGCGCGGCTGCGGGTCGACCGCGCCGGCCATCGCCCGCGCGTGACACGCCTCGAGCCCGCCTCGCAGCATCTCATGCGCCTCCGGGCCGTCCCAGCCGGCGTAGCGTGCAGCCCGGGCGTCTTCCAGACCGCCATCCTCCAGCATCGCCGCGGCGGCCTTCAGCCCCCGGGCGCAGACATCCATCGCGCCGACATGGGCGGCGACGAGATCCTCGGGGTCGAGCGACTGGCGGCGCAGCTTGGCGTCGAAATTGGTGCCGCCGGTGGTGAAGCCGCCGGCCTTCAGGATCTCGTAATAGGCCAGCGCCACCTCGGGGACCGAGTTGGGGAACTGGTCGGTGTCCCAGCCGGACTGGTAGTCGTTGCGGTTCATGTCGATCGAGCCGAGGATCCCGAGGCTCGCGGCCAGCGCCAGTTCGTGCTCGAAGCTGTGGCCGGCGAGGATCGCGTGGCCCTGCTCGATGTTCATCTTCACCTCGCCCTCGAGGCCAAACTCCTTGAGGAAGCCATAGACCGTGGCGACGTCGTAGTCGTACTGGTGCTTGGAGGGCTCCTGCGGCTTCGGCTCGACAAGGATCGTGCCCTTGAAGCCGATCTTGTGCTTGTAGTCGACGACCATCTGCAGGAACCGCCCGGCCTGCGCCCGCTCGCGAACCAGGTCGGTGTTGAGCAGGGTCTCGTAACCCTCGCGGCCGCCCCAGAGGACGTAGTTCTCGCCGCCCAACCGGTGGGTCGCGTCGATGCAGGTCTTTACCGTCGCCGCCGACCAGGCAAAGACGTCCGGGTCCGGGTTGGTCGCCGCCCCGGCCATGAACCGGCGGTGGGTGAACAGGTTGGCGGTGCCCCAGAGCAGGCGCGGCCCGCCGGCCTCCATCTTCGCGCCGATGTAGTCGACGATTTCGTCGAGGTTTCGGGCGCTCTCGGCGAAGCTGTCCCCCTCGGGCCGGATGTCGAGGTCGTGGAAGCAGAAGAACGGCTGGCCGAGGATCGCGAAGAGGTCGAAGGCGGCGTCGGCCTTGGCCTTCGCGTGCGCCATCGTGTCGCCGAACCACGGCCGGTCGAAGGTCTGGCCGCCGAACGGGTCGCCGCCGGGCCAGGCGAAGCTGTGCCACCAGGCGACGGCGAAGCGCAGGTGATCCTCGAGCCGCCTGCCCATCACCACCGCGTCGGGGTCGTAATGGCGGTAGGCCAGCGGGTTGGTGCTGTCGGGGCCCTCGTAGGTGGCAGGGGCGATGCCGTCGAAATAGCTGGTCATGACAGGTCCTTCAGGGCCTTGTAGGTGGATCGGTAGCGGCGCTGGGCCTCGGCGAAGGCGTCGGCGAGCACCGGGTCGGGCTCGATGCTGCGGGTGATCTTCGGCGCCGTGGCGATCTCGGGACCGCCCTGCCCGGCCGCCATCATGCCAAGGCGGGCCGCGCCGAAGGCGGCACCGAAATCGCCGTCGGCGGGCACGTCCACCGGCAGGCCGAGGGCGGTGGCGATGGTGGCGAGCCAGTAGTCCGACCGCGACCCGCCGCCGACCGCGATCAGGCGTTTCGGGGCGGTGCCGGTGGCGGTCATCGCGTCGAGACTGTCGCGGAAGGCGAAGGCGACCCCTTCGAGCACCGCCCGCGCCCCGGCGGCCCGGTCGGTGGCGTGTTCGAGACCGACCAGCGCGCCGCGCACCCGGGCGTCGTTG
Source organism: Paracoccaceae bacterium (assembly GCA_041628615.1). Lineage (GTDB taxonomy): Bacteria > Pseudomonadota > Alphaproteobacteria > Rhodobacterales > Rhodobacteraceae > JAMWZF01. The sequence goes on from JBFKOW010000021.1 coordinate 19,814, forward strand.
TGCGGCGTCCGCTCGCCGCCGAGATAGGGCAGGAACAGCGCCCGGCCGGGGGCCCGCAGCGGCCCGAGATCGGCGGTCAGGGCGGCAGGCTTCGCCCCCACCAGCCGACCATACCACGACAGGGCATCGCTCGCGGCGAGGATCACCCCCATCTGGTGCCAGCGGTCCGGCAGCGCGTGGCAGAAGGTGTGCAGTGCGGTCTCGGGGCTGGGCGCGTAGCCGTCGGCGGCGGCGAACAGGACGCCCGAGGTGCCCAGCGACACGAAGGCCTCGCCGGCATGGACCACGCCGACGCCCACCGCCGAGGCGGCGTTGTCGCCGGCGCCGCCGGCCACCGGCACCCCGGCCTTCAGACCGAACTCCTCGGCCACCGCCTTGCGCAGCCCGCCCGAGACCTCGGACCCCTCGACCAGCCCCGGCATGTGATCGCGGGTCAGGCCGGTGGCCGCGAGCAGGGCGTCGTCCCAGTCCCGTGCGCCGGTGTCGAGCCAGCTGGTCCCCGCCGCGTCCGACATCTCGGAGACGTGCTCGCCGGTGAGCCAGAGCCGCAGGTAATCCTTCGGCAACAGCACCTTGGCGACCTTTGCGAAGGTTTCCGGCTCGTATTCCGCGGTCCAGCACAGCTTGGGCGCGGTGCAGCCGGGAAACACGATGTTGCCGGTGATCTCGCGGAACCGGGGATCGGCGTCGAGCGCCGCCGCCTCGTCGTCGGCGCGGGTGTCGTTCCACAGGATGCAGGGGCGCAGCACCTTGTCCTCGGCATCGAGCAGGGTGGCGCCGTGCATCTGGCCGGACAGGCCGATCCCGGCCACCGCCGACAGGTCGTGATCGCGGCCCAGTTCGCCCAGCGCCGCCCGGCAGGCGGCGATCCAGTCCGCCGGATCCTGTTGCGACCAGCCCGAATGGGGGCGGTCGACGTCCAGCGGGGCGCTGGCGCTGGCCACCACCTCCTGCCGGTCGCCGATCAGCAGCGCCTTGACACCCGAGGTGCCCAGATCGAGGCCGAGATACATCTTGCGGTCCTGTCCTCCCGGTGCGCCCGACACCGGCGCACGGGCGGAAGCTAGCGGAGGGCCGGGCGGGCGGTCAAACCGGTTCTGCCGCTGCCGCTCCGGCGCCGTCCGGACGCGCGGCCGCGCCGGCAGACCTAGCCCAGAACCACGACCTCGGGCGCGCGCCGCTTGAGCGACTGGCAGATGATCCGGGCCAGCAGGCGGAACTCGGCCTCCCGCGCCGTGGCCCGGCGCCAGACCATGCCGATGGTCCGCGACGGCGGGGTGCCGCGGAACGGGCGCGCGACCACCATCTCCTCGCGCGCCACCTCGGACCGGACATAGAGCGCCGGCATCAGCGACACGCCCATCCCGGTCGCCACCATCTGGCGCAGCGTGTCGAGGCTTGTCCCCTCGTAGTCCGCCGCCAGACGGGCGCCGTAGTCGGCACAGATGGTGCGCACGAGATCGTCCAGCCGGTGGCCCGATTCGAGGCTCAGGATGGTCTCGCCCCGCAGCATCGCCGGGTCCACGTCCGCCTCGGCCGCCAGCCGGTGATCCTGCGGCGCGACGACGTGGATCGGTTCGCGGAACAGCGACAGGGTCTCGAGCTCGGCCCGCTTCACCGGCATCGGGAAGAACAGCAGGTCGAGCGCACCGTCCTCCAGTCCGGCCAGCAGCACGTCGGGCAGGCCCTCGCGGACATAGAGGCCCAGCTTGGGATACTCCGCATGGAGGTCGGGGATCACCAGCGGCAGGAAATAGGAACAGACCGACTGCACCACCCCCACCCGGATCACCGAGGCCAGCATGGTCTGCCGGGCGCGGGCGACCCGGCGGATTTCCTCCACCTCGCGCAGCACCCTGCGGCTGCGCTCGGCGATCTCCTGGCCCAGCGGGGTGAGCAGCACCCGGCCCGGCCCGCGTTCGACCACGGCGCCGCCAAGCCGCGCCTCCAGTTCCTTGATCTGGGCCGACAGCGTCGGCTGGGTCACGTGGCAGGCTTCGGCCGCCCGGCGGAAGTGCAGGTGGTCGGCAAGTGCGGTCAGGTAGCGGAGTTGCTGAAGCGTCGGCATGGGCTTGATAGAGACTTTCTATCGCTTCTAGGCCATCTTTCGATTTGGTCAATCGTCAATGCAGCTTACCTAGGCGACTAACGAACGATCGGGACAGTCATGCAGCGTTTCAGGAACATCCTCGTGGTGGCCGATGGCCAGAGCGCCTACGAGCACGCCTTCGAGCGGGTCCGCTGGCTCGCCGCGGCCAACGAGGCCCACGTCACCCTGATCGACGTGGTGGCGACGCCGCCGGGGCAGATCGCCCGCCTGGTCGCGGCACTGCCCGGCCGCAGCGCGGGAGCCGTCGAGGAACAGGTGGACGAGGTGCGGCGGGCGCGTCTCGATGGCCTGGCCGCGCCGTTGCGCGAGGCAGGGCTCTCGGTCGACACGGTGCTGGCCCACGGCACGCCGTTCATCGAGATCATCCGGCAGGTCCTGCGCGCCGGTCACGACCTTGTCCTGAAGGGCGCGCAGCGGATGCCGTCGCGGCCGTTCCTGCAGGGCGCGGACATGCACCTGATGCGCAAGTGCCCCTGCCCGGTCTGGGTGCTGAACTCGGCCGCCGAGCCGATGGCCGGGCGGATCCTCGCCGCCGTGGACCCCGACCCGGCGGACCCGGCCCGGCACCGGCTGGCGCGGACGGTGATGGAACTGGCGACCTCGCTGGCGCGCCGCGACGGCGCCCGGCTCGACGTGCTGCACGCCTGGAACTTCGACGACGAGGCCACGCTGCGCCACCCGATGGCCAAGGTGCCGGCCGCCGAGGTGGACGCGATGGTCGCCGCCGAGGAACGCCAGAGCGCCGAACGGCTCGCCGCCCTGACCGCCGATTTCGCCGGGTTCGACGACATCATGCGCGTGCTGCACCTGCGCGGCGTCCCCGACGACGTGATTCCCGAGCACGTCGCCGCCGAGGGCATCGACACCGTGGTCATGGGCACGCTGGCCCGCACCGGGGTGGCCGGCCTGTTCATCGGCAACACCGCGGAGACGATCCTCAACCGGGTCAGCTGCTCGGTGCTGACCGTCAAGGCCGAGGGCTTCGTTTCGCCAGTCACCGCGGACGACGCATGAGCGACGCCGAATCCCAGAACAAACCGGGCCTTTCCGGTGGCTTGACGGGCGTTCTTCACACCGCCTTCGCGGCGGCGCTGTGCCTCTGGTTCGCCGGCTTCCTGCCCGCCGTCGCGGCCGGCGAGGCGCTGCGCTGGGCTGCGCCCTGGATCCCGTCGCTGGGCATCGAGCTGGCCTTCCTCGTCGACGGGCTCAGCCTGACCTTCGCGCTGCTGATCTCGGGGATCGGAGCGCTGGTGCACCTCTATTCGTCCACCTACCTGGGCAAGAACCCGCAATACGGCCGCTTCGCGTTCTACCTGACGGCCTTCATGGTCTCGATGCTGGGGCTCGTGCTCGCCGACGACCTGATCGTGCTGTTCGTGTTCTGGGAACTGACCACCGTCACCTCCTACCTGCTGATCGGCTTCGGCCACGCCGAGGCCAAGAGCCGCCGCAACGCGCTGCAGGCGTTGTTCGTGACCGGCGCGGGCGGGCTGGCCTTCCTCGCCGGACTGATCCTGCTGGGCTTCGCGGCCGGCACGGCGAGCCTGTCCGAGATCGTCGCGATGGGCCCGGACCTGAAGGCCCACGCGCTTTACCTGCCGATCCTGGTCCTGCTGCTGGCCGGGGCCTTCACCAAGTCGGCGCAGGTGCCGTTCCACTTCTGGCTGCCGAACGCGATGGCCGCGCCGACGCCGGTCAGCGCCTTCCTGCACTCGGCCACCATGGTCAAGGCCGGGGTCTACCTGATGGCGCGGCTGCACCCGGCCCTGTCGGGCACCGATGTCTGGATGTGGACGCTGACGATTTTCGGAGCGGTGACGGCGGTTTACGCGTCGATCCTCAGCCTCCGGCAGACCGACCTAAAGCAGGCCCTGGCCTACACCACGCTGATGGCGCTGGGCACGCTGACGCTGTTTCTCGGGCAGGAATCCGGCTACGCGATGACCGCCTTCGCCACCTTCCTGGTGGTGCATTCGCTCTACAAGGCGGCGCTGTTCCTCGTCGTCGGCTGCATCGACAAGTCGACCGGCACCCGCGAGGCGGACATCCTCGGCGGACTGGGCCGGGTGATGCCGCTGACCGCGCTGGCGGCGGCGCTGGCGGCGCTGTCGATGGCGGGCTTTCCGCCGTTCCTCGGCTTCATCGGCAAGGAACTGAAATACGCCGGCGCCCTCGCCGTGGCGTCCGAACCGGTCTTCGTCGCCGGCGCGGTGCTGCTGTCCAACGCGTTGATGGTCGCGGTGGCGGGCGTGGTCGCGTTCCGGCCGTTCTGGCGGCAGGCCGAGGGCCAGCTCCCGAAATCCCCGGCCGAGGCGCCGTGGCAGATGCTGGCCGGGCCGCTCCTGCTCGCCGTGCTCGGCGCCGCGTTCGGGCTGAATCCGGATCTGCTGCAGACCGCGCTGGTCAATCCCACCGTCAAGTCGCTGACCGGCAGCATCGGCGAGGCCAAGGAACTGAAGCTCTGGGCCGGGGTCAACATGCCGCTGATCCTGTCGCTGGCGACCTTCGCGCTGGGCCTCGCCTTCTACGCGCTGCACCGGCGGCTGCGCCCGGCGCTGGGCCAGATCTTCGCCGGGCTGCCGAGCCTCGACCGGGGCTGGGACGGCTTCCTCGGCGGGCTCAAGGCGCTGGCGGGCTGGCAGACTCGGCTGATCCAGACCGGGCGGCTGACAAGCTACCTCGCCGCCACCTTCACGGTGATCGGGCTGGGGCTGGCGGCGACGCTGCTCTTGCGCGGTCCCGGGATGGCCACGCCCGACCTTGCCGACCTGCGCTGGAAACCCGCCACCATCGCGGTGCTGATCCTCGCCGGGACGGTGCTGACCACGGTCACCGGGTCGCGGATCGCGGCGGTGGCCGGGCTCGGCGTGGTGGGGATCGGCACCGCGCTGGTGTTCATCGTCTACTCCGCCCCCGACGTGGCGATCACCCAGCTTCTGGTCGAGACCCTGGTGGTCGTGCTGGTCGCAGTCGTCATGCTGCGGCTGCCGGTGTTGCCTGAACGCCGGTTCCGGCCGGGCAACGCCGTCATCGCGGCGCTGGTGGGCGGCGCGGTGGCGCTGACCCTGCTGGCGGTGCTGGCGGACCCGCTCGACCGGCGGCTCACCGCCTTCTTCGAGGCCGCGAGCTGGCCCGAAGCCTATGGCCGCAACATCGTCAACGTGATCCTCGTGGATTTCCGTGCCCTCGACACCTTCGGCGAGGTGGCGGTGGTGGTGATCGCGGCGCTGTCGGCCTATGCGCTGCTGCGCACCACGCGGAAGGGGGCGGACAAATGAACTCGGTGATCCTGCGCGCCGGCACCCGCTACCTGTCCGGGCTGCTCCTCGTTTTCTCGGTCTACATGCTGCTGCGCGGCCACAACGAGCCCGGCGGCGGCTTCATCGGCGGGCTGATCGGGGCCACCGGCTTCGTGCTCTACGCCATCGCCTGCGGCACCAGGGACGCCCGCGCGGCGCTGCGGGTCCTGCCGCAGAGCATCGCCATGACCGGGCTGGGCATCGCTCTCGTTGCCGGGCTCGCGGCGGCGGTGTTCGCCGATCCGCTGTTCACCGGGCAGTGGCTGTTCCTCGGCGCCACCGCCGACAGCAAGGGGATCCCGCTGTCCACCGTTCTGGTGTTCGACATCGGCGTCTACCTCGTCGTGTTCGGCTCGGTTCTCACCCTCGTCTTCGCGATGGAGGAAGAGATCTGATGGAGGCCCTTCTCGCCCTCACCATCGGCGCGGTGGTCGCCGCCGCGGTCTACCTGATGCTCTCGGGGCACCTGCTGCGGTTCATCTTCGGGCTGGTGCTGATCTCGAACGCCGCCAACCTGACGATCTTCGTCGCCGGGCGGCTGACCCAGGGCGCGCCGCCGCTGATCGCCGAGGGCGCCGACGCCCCCGCCGCGCTGGTGGCGAACGCGCTGCCGCAGGCGCTCGTCCTGACTGCCATCGTGATCGGCTTCGGGCTGTTCGCCTTCGCCATCGTGCTGGTGTTCCGGGCCTGGACCGAGGTGGGGACGCTGCACCCCGACGACATGACGCTGGCCGAGCCGCGGGAGAACGGCAAATGAGCTGGGCCCTCGCGCTTCCCCTCGTGCTGCCCTTCGCCACGGCGGTCGCGGCGTTCCTGTTCCGGACCTCGCCGTCCGGCCGGCTGCTGTCGCTCGCCGGGGCGCTGGCGCTGCTGCTGGCGGCGGCTTTCCTGATGGCCGAAGTACTGTCGAGCGGCGTGGTCGCCGGCCAGATGGGGGCCTGGCCCGCGCCGTTCGGGATCACGCTGGTGGCGGACCTGCTGTCGGCGGTCATGGTGCTGATCACCGCCATGGTCGCGGTGGCGATCGCCGCCTATGCCTTCGCCGATGTCGACGCGGACATGGAGCGGCTGGGCTTCCACGCGCTGTTCCACATCCTGATCGGCGGCGTCGTCGGCGCCTTCGTGACCGGCGACCTGTTCAACCTCTACGTCTGGTTCGAGGTGATGCTGATCGCCTCCTTCGGCCTGCTGGTGCTGGGCGGACGGCCCGAGCAGATCGACGGCGGGGTGAAATACGTGGCGCTCAACCTCGTCTCCACGATCATGTTCCTCACCGGGATCGGCCTGCTCTACGGCATGACCGGCACGCTGAACATGGCCGACCTGTCCACCGCCGTCGACGGTGCGGACCAGGGGCTGCTGACCGTGGTGGCGATGCTGTTCATGATCGCCTTCGGAGTGAAGGCGGCGGTGTTCCCGCTGTTCTTCTGGCTGCCCGCGGCCTACCACACGCCGGCCTTCTCGGTCTCGGCGCTGTTCGCGGCGCTGCTGACCAAGGTGGGGGTCTACGCGCTGATCCGGATGTTCACGCTGGTCTTCGACCACGACGTGGGCTTTACCCACACGATCCTGCTGTGGGTCGCCGGGCTGACCATGCTGACCGGGGTTCTGGGGGCGGCGGCGCAGACCGATTTCCGCAAGATCCTGTCGTTCCACATCGTCAGCCAGATCGGCTACATGGTGATGGGGCTGGCGCTCTACACCCCGCTGGCGCTGGTGGGAGCGGTGTTCTACCTCGTCCACCACATCGTGGTGAAAGCCAACCTGTTCCTGATCGCCGGCGTCGCCAACCGGATCGCGGCGGGGACCGAGTTGTCGCGGATCGGCGGGCTCTACAAGACCGCGCCGCTGCTTGCCGTGCTGTTCCTGATCCCCGCCTTCTCGCTCGCCGGGTTCCCGCCGCTGTCGGGGTTCTGGGCCAAGTTCGTGCTGGTCCGGGCGGCGCTCGACGACGGGGCCTGGGTGATCGCGGCGGTGGCGCTGGTGGTCGGGCTGCTGACCATATACTCGATGACCAAGATCTGGGCGCAGGCCTTCTGGGAGCCGCATCCCGACAACTGGGACCCGACGCTGGATGACCTGACCGCGCGCGAGAAGGCGAGCTACCTGCTGCCGATCGCCGGGCTGGCGACGCTAACCGTCATCATCGGCGTGTTCCCCGAGCCCTTCGTCGCCTTTGCCGAGCGGGCGGCGGCGCAGCTTCTGAGCCCCGACGCCTATGTCGCGGCGGTGCTGGGGGGAGGCGCGCGATGATCTCGACCTTCGGGCTCAACGTGCTTCTGGCCGTGGTCTGGGCGGCGCTCACCGGCGGGGTGTCGCTGGTCAACCTGCTGTCCGGCTTCGTCATCGGCTATGCCGCGCTCTGGGTGGTGCAACCGCTGACCGGCGCATCGCAGTATTTCCGCCGGGTGATCGCCTGGCTGCGGCTGGTGGTGATGTTCCATTACGAGCTGATCCTGTCGAGCCTCGAGGTCACCATCGACGTGCTAACCCCGCGCCACCGGGCGCGGCCGGCGCTGATCGAGGTGCCGCTGGACGTGCAGAGCGATCTCGGCATCCTGCTGGTGACGAACCTGATCTCGCTGACCCCCGGCACCCTGTCGATCGACGTGTCGGAGGACCGCAAGACGCTGATCGTCCATGCCATGTTCGGCGACGACCCGGCGGCGATCTGCCGGAGCCTCAAGAACGGCATGGAACGCTGGGTCATCGACGCGGTGGAGGGGTAGAGTGATGGGCGGATTCCTGAACGCGGCGCTCGAGATTTCCTTCGTGCTGGTGGTGCTGGCGGTGGCGCTGGCGTCGATCCGCCTGTTCCGCGGCCCGAGCCTGCAGGACCGGGTGGTGGCGCTCGACTTCATGACCATCACCATCGTCGCCTTCTGCGGCCTGGCGGCGATCCGCTACGACACCGCCGCCTTCCTCGACGTGGCGCTGGTGCTGGCGCTGGTCGGGTTCCTCGCCACCGTGGCGCTGGCCCGCTTCGCCGAGCGCAACCTCGCCCGACGCCGGATGGCCGAGTCCGTCGACGAGGCTGAAACCGGCGGCACCGCGACGGGGGAGGGCAACGATGGTTGAGGTTCTCACCGGCGTCCTTCTTGTCGTCGGCGCCGCCTTCGGCGTGATCGCCGCGCTGGGACTCGTGCGGATGCCGGACGTGCTGATCCGGATGCACGGCTCGACCAAGATCGGCACCCTCGCCTGCGGCACCATCCTCGCCGGGGCGGCGGTGCATTTCGCCGCGCCCGAGATCATCGTCCGGGTGGTGGCGATCGTGCTGTTCCTGCTGCTGACCGCGCCGATCGCGGCGCACATGATCGGCCGCTCGGTGATCTCGACCGGCGTGCCGCTGTGGCAGGCCGAGGGACCCGATGCCGAGGATGTGCAGGAGCAGATCCTCGAGGAACGCGTCGAGGACGCCGCCAAGAGCCCGCCCGAGCCCGGCGCGGCGAGCGGCGACGGCGAGGCCCCGCCACGGTCCTGACCGAACCGCCCGGCGCAGGCTCGCGCCGGGCATGACACGCGGCCGGGATTGCGCCAGTCTGGCCGGGCACGGGCCGCGCGCCCGAGACCCGGAGGACCGCAGTGACCCGCCGCACGATCCGTTTCGGCCCGCCCGCCGCGCCGCGGGATCCGCGCCCATGACCGCCCCCGGCGCGACGATGCGGGGCGTCGTCCTGACCGGGCATGGCGGGCTCGACCGGCTCGAATGGCGCGAGGATCTGCCCCGGCCCGTGCCCGGCCCCGGCGAGGTGCTGATCCGGGTCCGCGCCGCCGCGGTGAACAACACCGACATCAACACCCGGCAGGCCTGGTATTCGAAGGGCGAGAGCGATGCAGCCGACGCGACCTGGACCGGGCGGCCCCTGGTCTTTCCACATGTGCAGGGCATCGACGCCTGCGGCGAGGTCGTCGGGCTCGGACCGGGCGCGGATCCGGGGTTGCTGGGCCGCCGCGTGCTGGTCGAACCCTGCCTGACCGAGGCGGGCGGCGAGACCCGGTCGCCGCCGTGGTTTCTCGGCTCGGAATGCCAGGGCTCGTTCGCCGAGTATCTCGCCGTCGCGGCGCGCCACGCCCACCCGGTGACCAGCGACCTGAGCGACGTGGAACTGGCCACCTTCCCCTGCAGCTATTCGACCGCCCTGAACCTCGTGACCCGGGCCGGGGCGGCGGCGGGGCAGCGGGCGCTGGTGACCGGCGGCTCGGGGGGCGTCGGCTCGGCGGCGGTGCAGATCCTGCGGGACATGGGACTGGAGGTGGTGGCGGTCACCGCCCCGTCGAAGGCGCCGGGCCTGCGCGCCCTCGGCGCCGCCGACACCATCGACCGCGACAC
>JBFKOW010000022.1:0-28858 GCA_041628615.1 Paracoccaceae bacterium
AATGGGAGGTCGCGGCGGACAGCCGCAAGCACGTCAAGGCGATCGCCGACGCGCTGGCCGAGGACAACGCGCTGATCCTCGCCACCGACCCCGACCGCGAGGGCGAGGCGATCTCGTGGCACCTGCAGGAGGCGCTGACCAGGCGCCGGTCGATCAAGAAGGACACCGCCGTTAGCCGGGTCACCTTCAACGCGATCACCAGGGACGCGGTCACCACAGCGATGCAGAACCCGCGCCAGGTGGACGGCGACCTGGTGGAGGCCTACCTCGCCCGCCGCGCGCTGGACTACCTCGTCGGCTTCACCCTGTCGCCGGTGCTCTGGCGCAAGCTGCCGGGGGCCCGGTCGGCGGGCCGGGTGCAGTCGGTCTGCCTGCGCCTGATCGTCGAGCGCGAGATGGAGATCGAGGCGTTCCGGGCGAAGGAATACTGGTCGGTCGCGGCGCTGCTGCGCACCCCGCGCGGCCAGACCCTGACCGCCCGGCTGGTCAGCCTCGCGGGCAAAAAGCTCGACAAGCACGATCTGAAGGACGCCACCCAGGCCGAGATGGCGGTGCAGGCCGTCACCTCGCGCGACCTGTCGGTGCTCTCGGTCGAGGCCAAGCCCTCGACCCGCAACCCGGCCGCGCCGTTCATGACCTCGACCCTGCAGCAGGAGGCCAGCCGCAAGTTCGGCATGGGCGCCCGGCAGACGATGAGCGCCGCGCAGCGGCTCTACGAGGCCGGCCACATCACCTACATGCGGACCGACGGCATCGACATGGCCCCCGAGGCGGTGAGCGCCGCCCGCGACACCATCGCCGGCCGCTTCGGCAAGGAATTCGTCCCCGCCAGCCCCCGCATCTACAAGAACAAGGCCAAGAACGCGCAGGAAGCCCATGAATGCATCCGGCCCACCGACATGGACCGGGACGCGGCGAGCCTGCGGCTGAAGGACGACGACCAGCGCAAGCTGTACGACCTGATCTGGAAGCGCACCCTCGCCAGCCAGATGGAGGCCGCCCGGCTGGAGCGCACCACCGCCGAGATCGGCAGCGCCGACGGCCAGGTCGGCCTGCGCGCCACCGGCCAGGTGGTCCTGTTCGAAGGCTTCCTGAAGGTCTACGAGGAAGGCCGCGACGACACCGCCGCCGACGGCGACGACGACGACGGCGCCCGCCTGCCGGCGCTGTCCGAGGGCGACCGGATGGCCAAGGAGGAGGTCACCCCGACCCAGCACTTCACCCAGCCGCCGCCGCGCTACACCGAGGCCACGCTGGTGAAGCGGATGGAGGAACTGGGGATCGGCCGCCCGTCGACCTATGCCTCGATCATCACCACGATCCAGGACCGCGAATACGTCCGCAAGGACAAGGGCCGCCTGATCCCCGAGGACAAGGGCCGCATCGTCACCATCTTCCTGCTCAACTTCTTCCGCCGCTATGTCGGCTACGAGTTCACCGCCGATCTGGAGGAAAGCCTCGACGACATCAGCGCCGGCAACCGCGACTACAAGGACCTGCTGGCCGGGTTCTGGCGCGATTTCTCCAAGGCGGTGGCCGAGACCAGCGAATTGCGGATCACCGAGGTGCTCGACGTGCTCGACGAGGCGCTGGCGCCGCAACTCTATCCGCCGCGCGAGGACGGTTTGGATCCCCGCACCTGTCCGCTCTGCGGCGAGGGCCAGCTGCATCTCAAGACCTCGCGCACCGGCGGCTTCGTCGGCTGCGGCCGCTATCCCGAGTGCCGCTATACAAGGCCGATCGGCGGCGATGCCGAGGCCACGGGCGACCGGGTCCTGGGCGAGGTGGACGGCGAGGAAATCAGCCTGCGCAGCGGCCGCTTCGGCCCCTACGTGCAGCGCGGCGAGGTCACCGAGGACAACAAGAAGCCGCCCCGCGCGTCGCTGCCCAAGGGCTGGTCGGCGGACGACATGGACCTCGACAAGGCGCTGCGCCTGCTCAGCCTGCCGCGCGAGGTGGGCCAGCATCCGTCGGGCGGCACGATCAGCGCCGGGTTCGGCCGCTTCGGCCCGTTCCTGATGCACCAGCTTCCCGACGAGCCGAAGCCGCTCTACGCCAATCTCAAGGACCCGGCCGAGGTGTTCGAGATCGGCATGAACCGCGCAGTCGAGATCGTCGACGCCAAGCGCGCCAACCCGGGCCGCGGCCGCGGCACCCCCGCGAAGGCGCTCAAGGAACTGGGCGAGCATCCCGAGGAAGGCGGCCCGGTGCAGGTCCTCGACGGCCGCTACGGTCCCTACGTGAAGTGGGGCAAGGTCAACGCCACGATCCCCAAGGGCACCGACCCCCAGAGCGTCACGATGGAGCAGGCCGTCGCCTGGATCGCCGAGAAGTCCGCCAAGAAGCCCAAGGCCCGCGGCGCCCGGCGCAAGGGCGCCTGACCTCTTTTGCCTTGGCCGGCGGCCGGTCTGCGGACTATAGCTGGGCCGCAGGCAAGAGAAAGAGATGCGGCCGATGGAACGGTTCGATCTCGACGGCGTCTTCGTCGAGGACCCCCACGGGCGGTTCAGCCGCGCGGTGATCCGCGCGCTGCGGAACAACAACTACGAACGGCTGGAACGCCGCGCCGTGGAGGCGGTGCTGCGGCCCTCCGACCGGGTGATCGAGATCGGCGGCGGCTGCGGCGCGGTGAGCGCCGCCGCCGCCCGGATCGTCGGCGCCGGGGCAGTCACCTCGATCGAGGCGAACCCGCAGATGATCCCGTCGATCCGCCACGTCCACGAGATCAACGGCGTCGGCGGCATCCGCGTCATAAACGGTCTCGCCGCCGGCGCGGCGGGGGACGCGGTGTTCTACGTGTCCGAGGATTTCTGGGCCTCCTCTCTCAGCCCCGACACCCCCCGCATCGCCGCCGAGGAACGGATCGAGAAGATCGACATCAACGCCCTGATCGCCGAGACCGGGGCCAACGCGCTGATCTCGGACATCGAGGGCGCCGAGTTCGACCTGATCCACGAGATCGACCTCGCGCCGATCGATGTCGCGATCGTCGAGTTGCATCCCGCCGCCGCAACCCCCGCCGCGATCGCCCGGTTCTTCGACCGGGTGATCGGCGCCGGGCTCTATCCCGACATCGTCAACACGATGCGCCCCCGCGTGATGGTCTTCCAGCGTCCCGAGCGGGGCTGACATGCGGCCCCTCGCGCTCGTGACGATGGTCTACGACGACGATGTCTTCCTCGACATCTACCTGCGCCACTGGGACCGCTTCGTCCCGCGCGAGCACATCTTCGTCCTGATGCACGGCAATTACGAGCGCTACGAGGCGATGGCCCGGGGCTGCAACACCCTGCGGATCCATCGCGGCGCGATGCATCCGGACAGCGAACGCGACCGCTGGCGGATGCTGGGCCATTTCGCCAGCGGTCTCGCCACCCAGTTCGGCAAGGTGATGTACACCGACGTGGACGAGATCGTCGTGCTGGACCCCGCCGTGGGCCCCGACCCGGCAGACTACATCCTGAACCATTCTGCCCCCGTGGTCGCCCCGCACGGCGTCGATCTGGTGCATCTGCCCGATGCCGAGCCCGGCGACTACGACCCGGCCCGCGCCGTGCTCGACCAGCGCCGGCACGTCTCGGCCAACGGCTACTATTCCAAGCCGGCGATCACCTCGGTCCCGATCCGCTGGTCCTCGGGCGGCCATTTCTGCGACCGGGAGGACTACGCGCTCGACCGCAACCTGACGCTGTTCCACCTGCGGCTGTTCGACCGGGCGATCTTCGAGGCCCGCAGCCGTCAGCGGCTGGCGATGGTGACCGATCCGGAGACCGGCCAGCCGATCCCGTCGCTCGGCGGCGTGACCTGGCGCCAGACCGCGTTCCCGATCGCCAGCTACCGCACCGACGACGTGCGGCAGGTCAACCGGCTGTTCCGGGCGCGGATCGCGCGGCGCAGCCGCGAATTGCGCAAGATCCACGACGGAATCTACATCCGTACCCCGGTGGTGCGGCGCGAACTGGACCGGATCCCGGCCCGCTACGAGGGCCTGTTCTGACCGCTCCGGCCGCCAGCGCGGCGGCCGACGCATGGGTTTGACTCTTCCCGCCGCTGCCGCGACAAAGCCGTCGAACCTTTGCAGGGGAGCAGGATGAAAAAGGTCTATGGCTCGGCCGCGGAGGCCCTGGACGGGCTCTTGCACGACGGCATGCTCATCGCCGCGGGGGGCTTCGGGCTCTGCGGCATTCCGGAACTGCTGATCGACGCCATCGTCGCGAGCGGCGTCAAGGACCTGACCATCGCGTCGAACAACTGCGGCGTGGACGGCTTCGGCCTCGGCAAGCTGCTCGACACCCGGCAGATCCGGAAGATGATGTCGTCCTACGTCGGCGAGAACGACGAGTTCATGCGCCAGTACCTGTCGGGCGAGCTCGAGATCGAGTTCAACCCGCAGGGCACGCTGGCCGAGCGGATGCGCGCCGGCGGCGCCGGCATCCCCGGCTTCTACACCAAGACCGGGGTCGGCACCGTGATCGCCGAGGGCAAGGAGACCAAGGTCTTCGACGGCCAGGAATACGTGCTCGAACGCGGCATCTTCGCCGACCTGTCGATCGTCAAGGCGTGGAAGGCCGACGAGACCGGCAACGCGGTGTTCCGCAAGACCGCCCGCAACTTCAACCCGCCGGCGGCGATGTGCGGCCGGGTCTGCGTGATGGAGGTCGAGGAGATCGTCCCCACCGGCAGCCTCGACCCCGACCACATCCACCTGCCCGGCATCTACGTCCACCGCCTGATCCAGGGCGAGCACGAGAAACGCATCGAACAGCGGACCGTCCGCAAGCGCGAGGAGGCCTGAGCCATGCCCTGGGACCGCAACCAGATGGCCGCGCGGGCGGCGCAGGAACTCGAGGACGGGATGTATGTCAACCTCGGCATCGGCATCCCGACGCTGGTCGCCAACTACGTCGGCGACAAGGACATCACCCTCCAGTCCGAGAACGGGATGCTGGGGATGGGCCCCTTCCCCTTCGAGGGCGAGGAGGACCCCGACCTGATCAACGCCGGCAAGCAGACCATCACCGAACTGCGCCGCACCGCCTATTTCGACAGCGCCACCAGCTTCGGGATGATCCGCGGCGGCAAGATCGCCGCGGCGATCCTCGGCGCGATGGAGGTGTCCGAGAAGGGCGACCTCGCCAACTGGATGATCCCCGGCAAGCTGGTCAAGGGCATGGGCGGGGCGATGGACCTCGTGGCCGGGGTCGGCCGGGTCATCGTGGTGATGGACCACACCAACAAGCACGGCGAGTCGAAGGTGCTGCGCGAATGCACCCTGCCGCTGACCGGCAAGGGGGTGGTCGATCTCGTCATCACCAATCTCGGGGTGCTGGAGGTGGGCCAGAAGGGCCTGCACATCGTCGAGACCGCGCCCGGCGTCAGCCGCGACGACATCCGCGCCGCCACCGAGGCGACGATTGTCTGATCCCGCGGGGTTCACGCTGCACACCGATCTCGGCACCTTCGCCGCGGTCCAGGCGAAGGGCCACGCCGACCTGCTGGCGCGGCTGCGCACCCTGGTCGCCGCGATCGCGCCCAGCGCCCGCGAGAAGGCCAGCGCCCGCGAGGGGTCGGTCTGGTGGGGCACCGGTCCGCGGAAGAAGGCGGACGGCGTCATCTGGGCGATGCCGCACCGGGCTCACCTCAACGTCGGCGTGTTCGACGCCCGCGGCCTGCCCGACCCGGCGGGCCTGCTGGAGGGCACCGGGGCGAAGCTGCGCCACGTGAAGGTCCGCGACGCCGCGGCGATGGACGGTCCCGCCCTGCGCGCCCTGCTTGCCGCCGCCTGGGAGCGGGCCCGATGACGCCGGCGATCCGGGAGGAGATCGACGGAGGCAAGGGCCGCTTCGTGATCGACCTGCCGGACGGCGGCGTGGCGGAGCTGACCTTTTCCATCGCCTCGCCGCGCCTACGGATCGCCGATCACACCGGCGTCCCGGCCTCGACCCGGGCGATGGGATACGGCGAGGCGCTGGTGGCGCACCTCGTCGCGGATGCCCGCGCGCGGGGCTACAAGGTGGTCCCGCTCTGCCCCTTCGTGAACGCCCAGCGCCGCCGCCACCCCGAATGGACCGACGTTTTCGACACCTGAAACGGCCCTTCCGGTTTGGAAAAAGTCGTTTCGATCTGCGAAACAGCTTCATAGTTTCGCCAGAATTCTCCACTAGACCGGCGGGAAATGTCGATGAGCAGCACCGATCCCCATTTGCCCCCTCCCGCCGCCTCGGAAGCGAACGCGTCGCGGCGCGACCTGCTGATCCTCGGCGGGCTCTTCGCGCTGGTCGTCGGCGGGCTGCTGGCGCTGGCGCGGGCGACCGGCTGGGACGAGACGATGCAGCACCTGCGGTCGCTGGGCGCCGGGCAGATCGCGCTGCTGCTGGGCCTGAGCGTCGCCAACTACCTGCTGCGCGGGCTGCGCTGGCACCTGTTCGCCCGCCGGCTGGGCCTGCCCACGACGCTGGCGCAGGACATCCGCCATTTCCTCGGCGGCTTCGCGATGTCGGTCACGCCGGGCCGGGTCGGCGAACTGATCCGGATGCGCTGGCTGCGCCGCGAGACCGGCTGGCCGTTCGAGCGCACCGCGCCGCTGGTGCTGATGGACCGGGCGTCGGACCTCGCGGCGATGGCGCTGATCCTCGCCGTGGCGATCGCGTTCTCCACTGGCGGCATCGCCTTCGCGGGGCCGGTCGTGGTGCTGTCGCTGCTGGCGGCCTGGATCGCGACCCGGCCGCGGCTGCTGGCCGGGATGACCACCCTGGCCTACCGGGCCACCGGCCTGTTCCCGCGGCCGATGGCGCGGATCCGCGGCGCGGCGCGGTCGCTGGCGCTGTTCTCGTCGCTGCCGGTGATGGCCGGCGCGATCCTGCTGGGCCTCGTCGGCTGGGCCGCCGAGGGCTATGCCTTCCACCTGCTGCTGGTCTGGATGGGGGCCGATATCGGGCTGGCCAAGGCGGTGGCGATCTTCACCTTCGCCACGCTGGCCGGCGGGCTGACCGGGGCGCCCGGCGGCGTCGGCGGGGCCGAGGCGGCGATGGTCGCCCTGCTCAGCCTCGAGGGCCTGCCGCTCGAGGTCTCGGTGCCGGCGACGCTGGTGATCCGCGTGACCACGCTGTGGTTCGCCATCGGCATCGGCCTTCTGGTGTTCCCGCTGGCCGAGCGATTGTCGCGGCAGGTCGCCCGGTAGCGTCATGGCGGGGGCGATGACGCGATATGCCGGCTGGGGCCGGGCGCTGTGGGCCGAGGGCCCGGTGCACCGGCCGCACCGCGCCGACGCGATCGACCCGGCCGCGCCGGCGATCGGCAACCGCCGCTCCTACGGCGACGCGCCGCTGAACGGCGCCGGCCCGGTCACCGACATGACCGCGCTGGACAGGATCCGCGGCTTCGACCCGGACACCGGCGTGCTGCGGGTCGAGGCCGGGGCGACGCTCGGGTCGCTGCTGTCGGTCTACGCGCCGCGCGGCTGGAAACCGGCGGTCCTGCCGGGCACCGGCTTCGCCACCGTGGGCGGCGCCATCGCGATGGATGTCCACGGCAAGAACCACCACCATGCCGGGTCCTTCGGCGACCACGTCACCGCCATCACCCTGCTCACCGCCGCCGGACGCCGCCGGATCACGCCCGGCTCGGGCGCGCTGTGGAAGGCCACCGTCGGCGGGCTGGGCCAGACCGGGATCATCGTCGAGGCCGAGATCCGGCTGGCCCCCTGCCCCGGCACCGCGATGCTGGTGACCGAGCGGCGGGCGACGGACTGGGACAACCACCTGGCCCTGCTGTCGGCCGAGGCCGACCACGTGGTCGGCTGGATCGACGCCACCGCCACCGGCCGGGCGCTGGGCCGCGGCATCGTCGAGGAGGGCGAGATCGTGCGCGGCCTCACCCCGCCGACACCGGCGCCGCGCCGGGTCCCGCTCGACGCGCCCCACGCGGCGCTGAACCCGATGGTGGTGAAGGCCTTCAACGCCGCCTACTACGCCCGCGTCCCGGCCCGCGGCCGCACCGTCGTCCGGTCGCTCGACCAGTTCCATTTCCCGCTCGACAAGATCCGCGACTGGAACCGGCTCTACGGCCGCCGCGGCTTTCACCAGTTCCAGTGCGTCGTCCCGCTCGACGCCGCGGACACGCTGCGGGCGATGCTGGACCGGATCGCCCGGACCGGGCAGGCCAGTCCGCTCGCGGTGCTGAAACGGATGGGCCGCGGCAACGGCAACTACCTGTCCTTCCCGATGGAGGGCTGGACGCTGGCGGTGGACTTCGCCAACCGGCCGCAGGCGGCGCCGCTGATCGCCGGGCTGGAACGGATGGCGCGCGAGGCCGGCGGCCGGATCTACCTGGCCAAGGACGCGCTGGCCTCGGGCGACAGCATCCGCGCGATGTATCCCCGCCACGCCGCCTGGGCGGAACAGGCGGGCAAGGCCGACCCGGACGGCCGCTACGTCACCGACATGGTGCGCAGACTGGAGCTGAGGACATGAGCGAGACCCGACCCGACACCTGGATCATCATCGGCGCGACCTCGACCATGGCCGTCGCCTTCGCCCGCAGGCTGGCGGCGCAGGGCGCGACGCTGGTGCTCGCCGGCCGCCGGATGGACGAGTTGTCGGCGCTGGCCGCCGACCTCGCCGAGCGCGGCGCCGCCGCGGCGGAACCGATCGCCTTCGACGCCCGCGACCCGGCCACCTTCGACGCCATCGTCGCCCGCGCCGATGCGGCGGAGGGCTGCCTGTCGGCAGCGGTCTTCGTCGGCTCGATGCCGCCGCAGGACGCCATCGACGCCGATCCGGTGCTGCTCGACGGGGTGATCGCCGACAGCCTGACCGGCCCGGCCCGGCTGCTGACCATGCTCGCCCCGCTGCTGGAGGCGCGCGGCCGCGGCGCGGTGGTGGGAATCGGCTCGGTCGCCGGCGACCGGGGCCGGCGCGGCAACTACGTCTACGGCGCCGCCAAGGCCGGGTTCCACGCCTACCTGTCCGGCCTGCGCAACCGGCTGGGCCGCAGCGGCGTCCACGTGCTCACGGTAAAGCCCGGCCCGGTCGACACCGCGATGACCGCCGGTCTCGGCCCGCAGCCCTTCATGTCGACCCCCGAGGCCGTCGCGGACGACATCCTCGCCGCGCTGCGCAAGGGCCGCAACGTGCTCTACACGCGGCGGATCTGGTGGCCGATCATGCTGGTGATCCGCGCCATCCCCGAACCGATCTTCAAGAAGATGAGCATCTAGGAGCGAACGGGCCGGAACCGGCGGCGGCGCGCCGTCCGGGACATGCCCGGTCACGCGGGCGGTTCCCCTCCGCCCGCGACGCGCCTACATAGGCGCAAAGCTTCAGGAGTTCCCCATGCCCAAAGACCACGACGCCGCCGGCAAGAACCTGGGCCGGCTGCCGGACTGGGACCTGTCCGATCTCTACCCGGCCACGGACGCCCCCGAGTTCAGCCGCGACATGGACTGGCTCGAGGCCGCCTGCGCCGATTTCGCCGCCGACTACGAGGGCAGGCTCGCCAGCCTCGACGCCGAGGGGATGCTGGCCGCCGTCCGCCGCTACGAGGAGATCGATATCACCGCCGGGCGGGCGATGTCCTTCGCCTACCTGCGCTACGCCCAGGTCTCGACCGACCCGGCGCGGGCCAAGTTCCTGTCCGACTGCCAGGACCGCATCACCGCCTTCACCACGCCGCTGGTGTTCTGGAGCCTGGAATTCAACCGGCTGGAGGACGACCACCTCGCCGGGCTGCTGGCGGCCAGCGCCGACCTCGCCCGCTACAAGCCGGTGTTCGACAAGCTGCGCAAGATGAAGCCCTACCAGCTCTCCGACGAGCTGGAGAAGTTCCTGCACGACCAGTCGGTGGTCGGCGCGGCGGCCTGGAACAAGCTGTTCGACGAGACCATCGCCGGCCTGACCTTCGAGGTCGACGGCGAGGAGATGGGCATCGAGGCGACGCTGAACCTGCTGTCCGAACAGGACCGCAGCCGCCGCGAGGCCGGCGCGAAGGCGCTGGCGCGGGTCTTCGGCGAGAACGTGTCGCTGTTCGCCCGGGTCCACAACACGCTGGCCAAGGAAAAGGAGATCGTCGACCGCTGGCGCGGGCTCGAGACCCCGCAGACCGGCCGCCACCTATCGAACGACGTGGAGCCCGAGGTGGTGCAGGCACTGCGCGACGCCGTGGTCGAGGCCTATCCCCGGCTCAGCCACCGCTATTACGCGCTCAAGGCCAAGTGGCTCGGCCTAGACACCATGCAGGTCTGGGACCGCAACGCGCCGCTGCCGATGGAGACCGACCGCGTGGTCGGCTGGGACGAGGCCCGCGACACGGTGTTGTCGGCCTATGACGGCTTCGACCCGCGGATGGCCGACCTCGCCCGGCCGTTCTTCGACAAGGGCTGGATCGACGCGGCGGTGAAGCCGGGCAAGTCGCCGGGCGCCTTCGCCCATCCCACCGTGACCACGGTGCACCCCTACGTGATGCTGAACTACCTCGGCAAGCCGCGGGACGTGATGACGCTGGCCCACGAACTGGGCCACGGCGTCCACCAGGTCCTCGCCGCCGGGCAGGGCGAACTGCTGGCCTCGACCCCGCTCACCCTCGCCGAAACGGCGAGCGTGTTCGGCGAGATGCTGACCTTCCGCAAGCTGGTGGGCGAGGCCCCCGGCGAGAAGGAGCGCAAGGTCCTGCTGGCCGGCAAGGTCGAGGACATGATCAACACCGTGGTCCGGCAGATCGCGTTCTACGATTTCGAGTGCAAGCTGCACGCGGCCCGGCGCGGCGGCGAACTGACCCCCGACGACATCAACCGCCTGTGGATGAGCGTGCAGGGCGAGAGCCTCGGCCCGGTGTTCGAGTTCATGGAGGGCTACGAGACCTTCTGGGCCTACATCCCGCACTTCGTGCATTCGCCGTTCTACGTCTACGCCTACGCCTTCGGCGACGGGCTGGTGAACGCGCTCTACGCCGCCTTCGAGGACAGCCCCGCGGGCTTCCACGACAAGTATTTCGACATGCTGAAGGCCGGCGGGTCCAAGCACCATTCCGAGCTGCTGGCCCCGTTCGGGCTCGACGCCAGCGACCCGGCCTTCTGGCAGAAGGGGCTCGGCATGATCGGCGGCATGATCGACGACCTGGAGGCGATGGAAAGCTGAGCCATCCCGTCGCGGCGGTGGCTCACCACGGCACCGCCGCGCCGGAATAGTCGAAGAAGCCGCCCGACTGGTCCGGCGTGAGGCCGGACAGCACGTCGAGAAGGTTCGCCGCCGCCTCGTCCGCCGGGACCTTGCGGTGGCCGGGGTAGTCCGCGGTAAAGCGGGTCTCCACCGTGCCGGGATGCAGCGCGGCGATCACCGCCTCCTTGCGCTTGCGGCCGATCTCGATCGCCGCGCCGCGCACGATCTGGTTCAGCGCCGCCTTCGAGGCGCGGTAGGAATGCCAGCCGCCGATCCGGTTGTCCCCGATCGACCCGACCCGCGCCGAGAGCACGCCGACCACCGACCGGCCCTGCCGTGGCAAGAGCCGCTCGGCCTGCGCCAGCACCAGCGCCGGGCCGATGGCGTTGATCGCGTAGACTTCGGCCATGCGCGCCGGGTCGATCCGGTCCAGCGCCTTTTCCGGCGCGCCGCCCGCCGCCAGCGTGCCGGTGGCGACGAGGATCATGTCGAAGGAGCCGGCGTCGAACCGCCCGAGATGGGCGGCGACGGAATCCGGATCGGTGATGTCGAAGCCGTCGGCGGCGCGCGACAGCCCGGTCACCGCCACGCCCCGCGCGGCGAGACCCCGGGCCAGCGCGGCGCCGATGCCGCCCGACCGTCCGATGACGAGTGCCTGTTTCATGGCGGGGGACATGGAGCGGCGGCCGACGCGGTCAAACCGGATCGGCCCGGGCGGGGTGGCCATTCCGCGCCCGGACCGACAGACTGGCCCGGACCAGCGACAGGAGGACCGCGTGACCCGACCGACGATCCATCACATCCCCGTCTGCCCGTTCTCCCAGCGGATCGAGATCCTGCTCGAACTCAAGGGCCTGCGCGGCGCGATCGATTTCCACAAGGTGGACATCACCAAGCCGCGCGATCCGCGCCTGCTCGAACTGTCGCGCGGCACCACGGCGCTGCCGATCATGGACCTGGGCGACGGGCGGGTCCTGAAGGAAAGCCTGGTCATCCTGCGCTACGTCGAGGAAGCCTTCGGCGACGCCCCTGTCGCCCGCACCGATCCCTACGAACGCGGGGTCGAGCGGCTGCTGATCGCCCGCGAGGGGCCGTTCACGATGGCGGGCTACCTGATGGCGATGAACCGCGACCGGGCGAAGGCCGCGGAGAAGCGCGACGCGCTGCTGACCGAATACCGCTGGCTCGACGATTTCCTGTCCCACCACAACCCCGACGGCACCTTCCTGTTCGACGATTTCGGGTTGGCCGACCTCGTCTACACGCCGATGTTCATGCGGTTCTGGTTTCTCGACTACTACGAGGGATTCGACCTGCCGGACGACGCCGACTACGCCCGCGTCGGGCGCTGGCGCGATGCCTGCCTCGCCCATCCGGCTGCGCAGCAGGTCAGCCGCGAGGAGATCGTGAAGCTCTACTACGACTACGCCGTCGGCGTCGGCAACGGCGCCCTGCCCGAAGGGCGGCAGGTGTCCTCGTTCACGTTCGAGCCGGACTGGCCGGGCCGCCCGATGCCGCCGAAGGACAAGTACGACCGGATCGCGAGCGACGCCGAACTGGGGCTGGTCGGCTGAGGACAGGGGCGCGCCCGCGGGCAAGTTTGGCTTTTCATCGGCGGCGCGGGCTGTATAGTGCCCGCCATGTCTGACCGGGCGACCACCTTCGGCCTTCTCCTTAGCCGCCTCTGAGCGTGCCTTTCGGCGCGCCGCTCAGAGGTGACCAGGCGCCGGAGACAGAAGACCCAGACACTTTCCGCCAAGGACCGCACCCATGACAGACGCGAACCGCGTGCTCATCTTCGACACGACCCTGCGCGACGGCGAACAATCGCCCGGCGCGACCATGACCCATGCCGAGAAGCTCGAGATCGCCGAAATGCTCGACCAGATGGGCGTGGACATCATCGAGGCGGGCTTCCCGATCGCCTCGGAGGGCGACTTCAACGCCGTCTCCGAGATCGCCCGGCAGTCGAAGAACGCGGTGATCTGCGGCCTCGCCCGGGCCAACTTCAAGGACATCGACCGTTGCTGGGAAGCGGTGCGCCACGCCAAGCGGCCGCGTATCCACACCTTCATCGGCACCTCGCCGCTGCACCGCACGATCCCGAACCTGACGATGGACGAGATGGCCGAGCGGATCCACGAGACCGTGACCCATGCCCGCAACCTTTGCGACAACGTGCAGTGGTCGCCGATGGACGCCACCCGGACCGAATGGGACTACCTCAAGCGGGTCTGCGAGATCGCGATCAAGGCCGGAGCGACCACGATCAACATCCCGGACACCGTGGGCTACACCGCGCCGCGCGAAAGCGCCGACCTGATCGCCCGGCTGATCGCCGAAGTGCCGGGCGGGGCGGACGTGGTCTGGGCGACGCACTGCCACAACGACCTCGGCATGGCGACGGCGAACGCGCTGGCGGCGGTGGATGCCGGCGCGCGGCAGATCGAGTGCACGATCAACGGGCTGGGCGAACGGGCCGGCAACACGGCGCTGGAAGAGGTGGTGATGGCGATGAAGGTCCGCCACGACATCATGCCCTACGACACCGGCGTCGACAGCACGAGGATCATGGCGATCTCGCGCCGGGTCGCCACCGTCTCGGGCTTCCCGGTGCAGTTCAACAAGGCGATCGTGGGCAAGAACGCCTTCGCCCACGAAAGCGGCATCCACCAGGACGGGATGCTGAAGAACGCCGAGACCTTCGAGATCATGCGCCCCGCCGATGTCGGCCTGTCCGAGACCAACCTCGTGATGGGCAAGCATTCCGGCCGCGCCGCCCTGCGCGCCAAGCTGCGCGACCTGGGCTACGACCTGGCCGACAACCAACTCAACGACGTCTTCGTCCGGTTCAAGGCGCTGGCCGACCGCAAGAAGGAGGTCTACGACGACGACCTGATCGCGCTGGTCACCGATGCCGGGTCGGGCGGCGACACCGGCCACCTCGAACTGAAGTTCCTGCGGGTGATCTGCGGCACCGAGGCGCCGCAATCGGCCGACCTCACCCTGCGCATCGGCGACACCGACCGCCAGGTCACCGCCCAGGGCGACGGCCCGGTGGACGCCACCTTCAACGCGGTCAAGGCGCTCTATCCCCATGACGCGCGGCTGCAGCTCTACCAGGTTCACGCGGTGACCGAGGGCACCGACGCCCAGGCCACCGTCAGCGTCAGGATGGAGGATGAGGGCCGGATCGCCACCGGCCAGGCCTCGGACACCGATACCGTGGTGGCCAGCGCCAAGGCCTACATCAACGCCCTGAACCGCCTGATCGTCCGCCGGTCCAAGACCGGACCCGGCGCCGACGTGAAGGAAATCAGCTACAAGGATGCCGGCGAGTAGCCTCCGGGGCGCCGCGGCGCTGTCGCGGCGCTGCGCCGACGCCGCGATCCTGCTTGCCGTCGAGGTGTGGGTCCGCCTGCGCCACCCCCGGCTGATCCGCGGCTACCGGCTGCGCGAGCCCCGGCTCTGGGGTATCCCGCGGCTGCGCCGTCTGGGGTGCATCGCGCGGCCCCGGACCGGAAACGACAAGTATCTCTGGCGCAAGATCTTCGACCACGATCCGCGCTTCGTCACCTTGTCGGACAAGCTGGCCTGCAAGGCGCGGGTGGCGGCGATGAGCCTGCCGGGGCTGGAGATCCCGCGAACGCTCTGGCAGGGCACCGACCCGTCCGGGATCCCGGCCGCCCTGCTGCGCGGCGACGCGGTGCTGAAGGCCAGCCACGGCTACGCGATGAACCTGATGATCCGCGGCGGCCGGCCCGGCCGGGCGAAGGTCGAGGCGGCAGGCCGCAACTTCATGGCCCGCCGGCATGGCGAGGACAGCCTGCAATGGGGCTATTTCGGCGTGCCGTCGCGGATCTTTCTCGAGGAGATGATCGCCGGGGCGGGGCCGGACCTGCAGGAGCTGAAGCTCTACACCTTCGGGCGGCAGGTGGTCCGCGTGATCCATATCCGCGACCGCTTCGGCAGCCTCGGCGCGGCGGCCTGGGTGCTGGCGCCGGGCGGCGGTCTGCGGCGCGACCCGGAGGGCGCGGTGGTGGCGCAGACGCCGCTCGACGCGCCGCTGCCCGCGACGGCCGAACGGGCGATGGAGATCGCCGCCGAGCTGGGCGCCGAGTTCGATCACATGCGGGTGGACCTGCTGACGGACGGCGCGCGGCTGTGGCTGTCGGAACTGACCGTCTACAACCTCGGCGGCCATTTTCCCGGCTTCGGCCACGACCCGGGCCACCCGGTGAGCCGGTTCTGGGACATCCGGCGCAGCTGGTTCCTGACCGCGCCGCAGCCCGGCTGGCGCGGGGTCTACGCCCGCGCCCTGCGCCGCCGGCTGGACGCGGCGGACCGAGGTGCGGACTGAGGGTCAGGCCGGCGCGCGGCGCAGCCCGTCGGCCCATTCCGGGCGGCCCGCCTCGGCGTCGGTCGGGTGCAGCCGGATCATCTCGCCGCCGGGTTCGGAGACCCAGACCGGCAGGTCGCCGCGCCGGAAGTGGTCGAGCGCGGCGCGGGCCTCGGGCCGGTCCAGCGCCGCCAGCCCGCCGAGGCAGACGCCGTGGACGTAGGCGGTGCGGAACCGGGCGTGGCTGCCGACCGACCAGGCATGGCCCCACATGACGCCGGACAGGTCCGGCCGCGCGGCGTCGGGCAGTCCGGGCAGGTGCCGCCACAGGCAATGCCAGGTCCGGCAGACCTCGAACCGGGTCTCGTAGATGCCGCAGCCGGCGGCGCAGGCGTGGACGCAGAGCGTTCCGGCGGGTTTCGCGAAGTCCGGCGTGTCGACGACCAGGTGCTCGCAGCAGACCCGGCATCCGCCGCAGTCCCGGCCCGCCACCAGCGGCCCGAAGATCGCCTCCGTTTCGGTCATCGCCATGGCCAGAGCCTACCCGCCCGCGCTATCACGGGTCCATGGACAAGACCGCCGGGACCGACGCGATGTGGCGCGCCTACTGCGCCGCGACCGGCACGACCGGCGACTACGGCGTGTTCGCGTTCGGCGACAGCCCGGCGCTGGCCGAGGACCTGGCCGCGCTCGTGGTGGACGGGCCGAAGCGGGCCACCGCCGGGCTCGCCCGCGACCACGCGCCCCGCACCGACGAGCCGCTGCCCGCGCCGGGCGGCCACTGGGTGATGCTGGGCGGCGACGGCACACCGCGCGGCATCATCCGCACCACCGGGGTGCGGGTCGGCCCGATGTCCTCGGTGACCGCCGCCTTCGCCTGGGACGAGGGCGAGGGCGACCGCTCGCGGGACGGCTGGCTGGCGATCCACGCGGCCTATTTCCGGCGCTGCGCGGCGGCGGGGGGATTCGCCTTCGACCCGGACATCGAGACCGTGTTCGAGCGTTTCGAGAAGGTCTGGCCGGAATAATCTGCGGATTTCCGCAATTTGATCTTTCCTGCGTTGAAAGCCATCAAGGTTCGTCGCCACTGCGGTGAGTCTTTCACTTTTTCAATCTGGAGGGGTCGGGTGAGCCCTCCCGACCGGCGCCGGATCCGGGTCTGCCGCAGCGTCCCGCCCGGCCTCCCCTTTCCCCCCTTCCGGACCCGCTCTATAAGCCCGCAATCGGTGGCGACCGGGGGAGGACCGCGCCACGCTCTCAAGCTTTCGGAAAGCGCCTCGCATGATGGGTCTTGGTTCTCTCTTCTCGGCCGACATGGCCATCGATCTCGGCACCGCGAACACGCTGGTCTACGTCAAGGGACGCGGGATCATCCTGAGCGAACCCTCGGTGGTCGCCTACCACGTCAAGGACGGGGTGAAGAAGGTGCTCGCCGTCGGCGAGGACGCCAAGCTGATGCTGGGCCGCACCCCCGGCTCGATCGAGGCGATCCGGCCGATGCGCGAGGGCGTCATCGCCGACTTCGACGTCGCCGAGGAAATGATCAAGCATTTCATACGCAAGGTGCACCGGCGCACGACCTTCTCGAAGCCGAAGATCATCGTCTGCGTGCCCCATGGCGCCACCCCGGTCGAAAAGCGCGCGATCCGGCAGTCGGTGCTGTCGGCCGGCGCCCGCCGCGCCGGGCTGATCGCCGAACCGATCGCGGCGGCCATCGGCGCCGGGATGCCGATCACCGATCCCACCGGCAACATGGTGGTCGACATCGGCGGCGGCACCACCGAGGTCGCGGTGCTGTCCCTCGGCGACAT
This sequence comes from Paracoccaceae bacterium, assembly GCA_041628615.1. GTDB lineage: Bacteria > Pseudomonadota > Alphaproteobacteria > Rhodobacterales > Rhodobacteraceae > JAMWZF01. The sequence goes on from JBFKOW010000022.1 coordinate 17,304, forward strand.
CGTCTATGCCCGGTCGGTCCGGGTCGGCGGCGACCGGATGGACGAGGCGATCGTCAGCTACCTGCGCCGGCAGCACAACCTGCTGATCGGCGAATCGACCGCCGAGCGGATCAAGACCTCGATCGGCACCGCCCGGATGCCCGACGACGGCCGCGGCCAGTCGATGCACATCCGCGGCCGCGACCTGCTGAACGGCGTCCCGAAGGAAACCGAGATCAGCCAGGCGCAGGTCGCCGAGGCGCTGGCCGAACCGGTGCAGCAGATCTGCGAGGCGGTGATGACCGCGCTGGAGGCCACCCCGCCCGACCTCGCCGCCGACATCGTCGACCGCGGCGTGATGCTGACCGGCGGCGGCGCGCTGCTGGGCGAACTGGATCTCGCGCTCCGCGAACAGACCGGCCTGGCCATCTCGGTGGCGGACGAGTCGCTCAACTGCGTCGCTCTTGGGACCGGCAAGGCCCTGGAATACGAGAAACAGCTCCGGCATGTGATAGACTACGAGAGCTAACCCGGCCGCCGTGGCGGCGAAGGACGTGCGGTCTTGGCCAAGGACAGACGCAGCCAGGAAGACTATGCCGGGCCGACCCGCAGATTGCTGGTCGGCCTGCTCGTCATGGTCATGCTGGCCTTCTTCCTGGTCTGGCGGATCGACAGCCCGCGGGTCGAGCGATTCCGCGCCGAGGTGGTGGACCGCGTGGTGCCGTCGTTCGAGTGGGTGATGGCCCCGGTCCGCGCCGCCGCGCATCTCGTCGCGGATTTCCAGTCCTACCAGCGGCTCGCCCAGCAGAACCAGGACCTGCGCAGGGAACTGCAACAGATGAAGGCCTGGCGGGAGGCGGCGCTCCAGCTCGAGCAGGAAAATGCAAAACTGCGCGACCTCAACGACGTCCGGCTCGACCCGAAACTGACCTTCGTGACCGGCGTCGTGCTGACAGACAGCGGCTCTCCGTTCCGGCAGTCGGTCCTGCTGAACGTGGGTTCCCGGGACGGCATCCTCGACGGCTGGGCGGCCATGGATGGCCTTGGCCTCGTCGGCCGGATCAGCGGCGTCGGCGACGACACCGCCCGCGTGATCCTGCTCACCGACACCACCAGCCGGATCCCGGTCACGATCCAGCCCTCGGGCCAGCGCGCGATCCTGTCCGGCGACAACACCATCAACCCGCTGCTCGACTTCATCGAGGATCCCGACCAGGTGCGCCCCGGCGACCGGGTGGTGACCTCGGGCGACGGCGGCGTGTTCCCGCCCGACCTGCAGGTCGGGCAGGTCGCGCTCGGTTCGGACCAGAGGCTGCGGCTGCGGCTGAGCGCCGATTACGAGCGGCTGGAGTTCCTGCGCGTGCTGCGCAACCAGGGCGCCGAGCCGATCACCGACACCGGCGCCCTGATCGCGCCCGAGGACATCGCCGGCCCGTCCGCCCCGGCGGAGGGCACCGACGCGCTGGCGCAGGGGGGCGAGGATGGCTGAGACCGGACCGCTGACCCGCATCGCCGTGGCCCGGCTGATCTTCCTTGGCCTGTGCCTGGCGCTCATCTATGCCCGCCTGCTGCCGCTGGAGACGGTGCCGCGCACGCTGGTGATGCCCGACATCCTGCTGGCGCTGACCCTGTCATGGGTGGCGCGGCGGCCGGCCTACGTGCCGGCGCTGCTGATCGCGGCGGTGTTCCTGCTGGCCGACCTGATGTTCCAGCGCCCGCCGGGCCTGTGGACCGCCCTCGTCCTGTTGCTGACCGAGGCCCTGCGCCGCCGCGCGGCCGAGTTGCGCGGGCTGACCTTCCTGCTCGAATGGACCACCGTCGCGGTCTGCATCGTCGCGGTGTTCTTCGGCTACCGGCTGGCCCTCGCGCTCACCATGTTGCCGCCGCCGCCGCTGGTGCCCTACCTTGTGCAGATGGTGATGACGATCCTGGCCTACCCGGTGGTCACCGGCCTGTGCTACCTGCTGCTCGGCCTGCGCCGTCCGGCGCCGGGCGCGGTCGAAGCCTACGGGCAGAAGCTGTGAAGCGCCGCGACGCCGAAACCGCCGAGAGCGTTCGCCGCATCTCGCGGCGGGGCCTGGTCATGGTCGGCGGCCAGGTGGCGATCATGGGCGTGCTGGGCTGGCGCATGCGGTCGATGCAGGTCGACCAGGCCGAGAGCTACCGCCTTCTGGCCGAGGAGAACCGGATCTCGGTCCAGCTCCTGCCCCCCGCCCGTGGCCTGATCTTCGACGTGAACGGCGTGCCGCTGGCCGAGAACGCCCAGAACTACCGGATCATCATGGTCCGCGAGGAGGCCGGGGACGCCGAGCGCGCCCTGCGCGACCTCGCCGATCTGGTGCCGCTGACCGGGGAAGAGATCGACCGGGCGCTGGAGGAGGCGCTGAGCCGGCCGCCGCACATCCGCGTGCCGATCGCCGAGCGGGTCCGCTGGGAGGACCTGTCCCGGGTGGCGGTGAACGCCCCCGCCCTGCCCGGGATCTATCCCGAGGTCGGCCTGTCCCGGCATTACCCGCTGGGCGAGGACACCGCCCACATCGTCGGCTATGTCGGCCCGGTCTCGGACTACGACCTGAGCCGGATCGAGGACCCCGACCCGATGCTGCTGCTGCCGCGGTTCCAGATCGGCAAGACCGGCGTCGAGCAGAAGCACGAGGGCGACCTGCGCGGCAAGGCCGGCAACCGGCAGGTCGAGGTCAACGCCGCCGGCCGGGTGATGCGCGAACTGGGCCGGATCGAGGGCACCCCCGGCGCCGACCTGCAGCTCACCATCGACGCCCGGCTGCAGAACTACGTCCAGGCCCGGCTGGCGGGCGAAAGCGCCAGCGTCGTGGTGATGGACTGCGACACCGGCGATATCCGGGCGATCGCCTCGGCGCCGTCCTTCGACCCCAACCTGTTCGTCCGCGGCATCTCGGTCGCGGACTGGAACGGACTGAACGAGAACAAGTATCGCCCGCTCGCGGCGAAGGCGGTGCAGGGCGCCTACCCGCCCGGTTCGACCTTCAAGATGGTGACGGCGATGGCGGCGCTGGAGGCCGGGGTGATCGGGCCCGAGGACACCGTCTACTGCCCCGGCCATACCGAGGTGTCGGGCCTGCGGTTCCATTGCTGGCGCCGCACCGGGCACGGCAACGTCAACCTGCACACGTCGCTGAAGGAAAGCTGCGACGTCTATTACTACGACATCGCCCAGCGCGTCGGCGTCGACAAGATCGCCGAGATGGCCCGCCGGCTCGGGCTCGGGATGCGCCACGAGGTGCCGATGTCGGCGGTGTCCGGCGGACTGATCCCGGATCGGGCCTGGAAGGCCGAGACCCGCGGCGAGCAGTGGCGCATCGGCGACACCGTGAACGCCTCGATCGGCCAGGGCTACGTGCTGACCTCGCCGCTGCAGCTTGCGGTGATGATCGCCCGGCTGGCCACCGGGCGCAGCGTGACCCCCCGGCTGGTGCGGTCGGTGGACGGCATCGAGCAGCCCGACGGCGCGGGCGAGACGCTGGGCCTGAACGAGAACAACCTGCGCCGGATCCGCGCCTCGCTGTTCGACGTCTGCAACAGCCAGCGCGGCACCGCCTACCGGTCCCGGATCGTCGCCGAGGGGATGCGCATGGCGGGCAAGACCGGCACCAGCCAGGTCCGCCGGATCACCGCCGAGGAACGCGCCCGCGGCGTCACCCGCAACGAGGACCTGCCCTGGGAGCGCCGCGACCACGCGCTCTGGGTCAACTACGCTCCCGCCGAGGCGCCGAAATACGCCGTCGCGGTGGTGGTCGAGCATGGCGGCGGCGGGTCCACCGCGGCGGCGCCGATCGGCCGGGACGTGACCCTGCAGGCGCTCTATGACGGCGCCCCGCCGCTCGACGCCTATCCCGAGACCGCCCGCCGCGAGGCGGAGGACTTGCAACGCCGGCTGGAGCTGCGCGACATCCGCGGCCCGCTGTCCCGCGACCGGGCCTGAGCCGCGATGTCCTATCTCGAGTATCAGGTCAAATACGTCCCCACCGGGCTGCGCAAGCTGCTCTACCTGAACTGGCCGCTGGTGTTCCTGGTGACGGCGGTGGCCTGTCTCGGGTTCCTGATGCTCTACTCGGTTGCCGGCGGCGATCTCGGCCGCTGGGCCGAGCCGCAGATGAAGCGGTTCGCCCTCGGCCTCACGCTGATGATGATCGTGGCGATGGTGCCGGTCTATTTCTGGCGCAACGTCGCCGCGCTGGCCTATGCGGTGTCGCTGCTGCTGCTGCTGATGGTCGAGTTCGTCGGCGTCACCGGTATGGGCGCGCAGCGCTGGATCGACCTCGGCTTCATGCGGCTTCAGCCCTCCGAGCTGATGAAGATCACCCTCGTGATGCTGCTCGCCGCCTATTACGACTGGCTGCCGCTGAAGAAGGCGTCGCGCCCCTTCTGGGTGCTGGTCCCGCTGATCTTCATCGCCCTGCCGACCATGCTGGTGCTGCGCCAGCCGGATCTCGGCACCTCGATCCTGCTGGTCATGGGCGGCGGCACGATGATGTTCCTCGCCGGGGTCCACTGGGCCTATTTCGGGACGGTGATCGCCGCCGGGATCGGCCTGATCGCCGCGGTGTTCCAGAGCCGCGGCACGTCCTGGCAGCTTCTCGAGAACTACCAGTACCGGCGGATCGACACTTTCCTCGACCCCTCCGCCGACCCGATCGGGGCCGGCTATCACATCACCCAGGCCAAGATCGCGCTGGGATCGGGGGGCTGGACCGGCCGCGGCTTCATGCAGGGCACCCAGTCGCGGCTGAACTTCCTGCCCGAGAAGCACACCGACTTCATCTTCACCACGCTGGCCGAGGAATTCGGGTTCCTCGGGGCCTTCGCCCTGCTGGTGCTCTATGCCCTCATCATCCTGTTCTGCGTGCTGTCGGCGCTGCAGAACCGGGACCGCTTCGCGTCGCTGCTGACCCTCGGGATCGCGATGACCTTCTTCCTGTTCTTTGCCGTGAACATGGCGATGGTGATGGGCCTCGCCCCGGTGGTGGGGGTGCCGCTGCCGCTGGTCAGCTACGGCGGCTCGGCGATGCTGGTGCTGCTCGGGGCCTTCGGGCTGGTGCAGTCGGCCCATGTCCACCGCCCGCGGCAGCGCTGAGCCCGTGCCGATGCCCGACGCCGCCCCGCCCCGCCCCGTCATCCTGTTCGCCGCAGGCGCCGCGCGCTGGGCCGAGTACGAGGCGCCGCTGCGCGCCGGTCTCGCCGCCGCGGGCCTGGGCGGGGCGACCCTGACCACCGGGCCGCTGCCGCCCGAGACGGTCGATTACGTGGTCTATGCCCCCGATTCGGACCTGCACGACTTCACCCCCTACACCGGTCTGAAGGCGGTGCTGAGCCTCTGGGCCGGAGTCGAGGGGATCGTCGGCAACCGGACCCTGACCGCGCCGCTGGCCCGGATGGTCGACCCCGGCCTGACCGAAGGCATGGTGGAATGGGTCACCGGCCACGTCCTGCGCCACCATCTGGGCATCGACCACTGCCTTGCCCACCAGTCCGGCGCCTGGGTCCGCCACGTGCCGCCGCTGGCGCGGGACCGGCGGGTGACGGTGCTCGGCCTCGGCGCGCTCGGCGGGGCCTGCGCCACGGCGCTGGCCGGGCTCAATTTCGACGTCACCGGCTGGGCGCGGACCGCGCGCCGGATCGCGGGCCTGCGCTGCCTGAGCGGGCCGGATGGCCTCACCGAAGCCCTGTCCGGGGCCGGGATCGTCGTGCTGCTGCTGCCCGACACGCCGGCCACCGCCAACCTGATGAACGCTCGGACCCTCGCCCTGCCCGCCCCCGGCGCGGTGCTGCTGAACCCCGGCCGGGGCAGCCTGATCGACGACGCGGCGCTGCTCGCGGCGCTCGACGCCGGGCGGATCGGCCACGCCACGCTCGACGTGTTCCGCACCGAGCCGCTGCCGCCGGACCATCCGTTCTGGGCGCATCCGCGGGTCACCGTGACCCCGCACATCGCCTCCGAGACCCGGCCCGGCACCGCCGCGCGCGCCGTGGTCGAGAACATCCGCCGCGGCGAGGCGGGGGAGCCGTTCCTGCACCTCGTGGACCGCGGCCTCGGCTACTAGCGCAGCCGGGGCGGGCTGGCGGGGTCGAGGCCGGGCGGCGCCGGTTCCGGGGCGGTCTCGGGCTCGGGCAGTTCGAAGCGCAGGCCCTGCCGCTTCAGCACCGGCACCACCGGGTGATCGCGGCCGAAGAAGGCGACGTCGAGAAACCCGGCCTCGGCCCCCGACAGCGCCACGGTGTCGCGCAGCATCCGGGCCAGCGCGGTCTCGGACCCGGGCGCCGGTTCGACCAGCGCCAACAGCGGCCCCTTGCGGCCCGCGGTTTCGGTCGCGGTGACCAGCCAGGCCGATTCCGCCAGTCCCCCGGCGCGGCCCAGCGCGTTGTCGATGGCGGCGAGGATCGCGTCGGGCAGCGGACCCGGCGGTCCGATCTCGGCGATCGCCGCCTCGGTCTCGTCCGCGCCGCCCTCCAGAACCCCGGCCAGCCAGTCCACCGCGTCCGGCGGCAACAGCGTGTCCGAGGGCGCGACCCCGGGGTTGAGCGCCAGCCCCACTCCCTGCCCGGCCAGCAGACCGGCCAGCGCCTTGCCCGGCAGCGCCGCGTAGGGCGCCGCCGCGCCCGCGTAGTCGATCAGCCGGGACGGCCCGTCGAAGGCCAGAACCGCGCCGCCCGTCTCGGTCTCGAGCACCCGCGGCGCGATGTCGTCGCCGGTGGGCTCCTCGTCGAGCAGGAGATACAGCTCGGCCTCGGCCAGCCGGGCGTAGAAGGCGAGCCGGGCGCCGTCATCCTCGGGCGCGGCGGTCATCGCGGCATGGGCGGTGTCAATCGGCGTCGGCATCCAGAACCTCCCGGACCCTGGCCCGCAGGGCGGGGAGCACCTCGGCCTCGAACCACGGATTGCGTTTCAGCCACCCGGTATTGCGCCACGACGGGTGCGGCAAGGGCAGCGCCGCGGGCCAATGGTCGCGCCAGGCGGCGACGGTCCCGGTCACCCCGGCGCGGCTGCCGAGGTGCCAGCGCTGCGCCGCGCCGCCCACGAGCAGGGTCAGACGCACGCCGGGCAACGCCGCCATCACCCGGTGCCGCCAGGTCCGGGCGCAGACCGGCGGCGGCGGCAGGTCGGCGCCGGTCGCGTCGTAGCCCGGAAAGCAGAATGCCATCGGCACGATGGCGACCCGGTCGCGGTCGTAGAACTCGGCCTCGCCCAGACCCGTCCAGTCCCGCAGCCGGTCGCCCGACCGGTCCCGGAACGGCTCGCCCGCCTCGTGGACCCGCAGCCCCGGCGCCTGCCCGGCGATCAGCAGCCGCGCGCCGGGCCGGAACCAGACCACCGGGCGCGGCGCGTGGGCCGTCGCGGTGGCGGCGAAGCGGTCGGCGCAGAGCCGGCAGGCGGCGATCTCGCGGGCAAGGGCAGTCATCGCGGCGAACCTAGCACCCGGCGCGCCGAAGGTAAGCTTGCGCGACGCCCCCGTCCGCCTCTAGGCTCGGATCATGTCACGCCTCGGGCTTCTCTGCCTCGCCCTCGCGCTGCCGCCCGCGGCCGCCGCGGCCGAGACCCGCTGCGGCTGGCTGTTCAACCCGACGCCGGCGAACTGGTGGCTGATCGACGCCGACGGCGAATGGACCCTGTCCCTGCAGGGCACCGGCGACGGCGGCAGCGGCTTCTACGATGTCGACTGGGACGAACCCGCGCCGGGCCAGTGGGTCGAAACCAACGGCCATTACGGGTTCGGCTGCGCCTGTTTCGAGGGCGCGGTAGACCGGCGGACCGGCTGGGCCGTCGTGGTGACGGCGGTGACCCCGCTGCCGCTGGCAAGCTGCGACGCGGACCCCGCCCTGCCGCCCCGGGGCGGCTGATCGTTTCGAGAAAGATCGAAATGACGCTGGACCGAGCGCCGTCAATTCGATAATCCTAGAAACATGGAAATGCACACCGCCGACTCGCCGGACCTGCCGCTTGCCCTCGCGGCCTCGACCTTCGCCGCGCTGGGCTCGGAACAGCGGCTGGCCGTGCTGCGGACGCTGGTGCGGTCCGGGCCGGACGGCCTGACCATCGGCGAGTTGGGACGGCGGTCGGGAATCACCGGGTCGACCCTCACCCACCACGTGAAGATCCTCGCCCAGGCCGGGCTGGTGACCCAGGCCCGGCAGGGCCGGTCGATCATCTGCGCCGCGGTCGCCTACGACGAATTGCGCGGCCTGAGCGATTTCCTGCTGCGCGAATGCTGCGCGGACTGCCCCGGGACGGCGCACGATCATGGCTGACACCGGCACCGGGACCCCGGCTCCGGCCCATGGGCACGCAGCGCATGGCCTGCCCGACCTGCTGGCCGGCGTCCGTTCGGCCTGGACGCTTGTGGTGCTGATCCCGGCGGCGCAGGCGCTGATCTCGCCCGCCGCCGGGGCCGAGATGGTGGGCTTCGCGGCCGGGGCGCTGCTCCGGACCGCGCCCTACATCCTGTTCGCGACGCTGGCGGTGGCCTGGCTCAAGGCGACCGGGGCCGAGCACCTGCTGGCGCGGGCCTTCGAGGGGCGCGAGGTGCGGATGATCGTTCTGGCGGCGGCGCTTGGCGGGCTGTCGCCGTTCTGTTCCTGCGAGGTGATTCCCTTCATCGCCGCGCTGCTCGCGGTGGGCGCGCCGCTGTCGGCGGTGATGGCGTTCTGGCTCGCCTCGCCGCTGATGGACCCGGCGATGTTCCTGATCACCGCCGCCGGGCTCGGCTGGGACTTCGCCCTCGCGAAGGAGGTGGCGGCGATCGGGATCGGGGTGCTGGGCGGCTTCGGCACGATGCTGCTGCGGGCCAGCCCGGTGTTCACCGATCCGCTGCGCCCGCAGCCGGCGGCACGCGGATGCTGCAGCGCCCGCGCGCGGTTCTCGGAGCGGCCGGTCTGGCGCTTCTGGACCCTGCCGGACCGCCGCGCCGCGTTCCGGGAAACCGCCACCAACAACCTGATCTTCCTCACGAAATGGCTGTCGCTCGCATATCTGGTCGAAGCCGCGATGCTGGCCCATGTCCCGGCCGAATCGGTGGCCCGCCTGCTGGGCGGCGAAGGGATCGGCACCGTGCTTCTGGCGGCGGCGGTCGGCGCCCCGGCCTATCTCAACGGCTTCGCCGCGGTGCCGCTGGTGGCCGGCCTGGTGGAACAGGGCATGTCGCAGGGGGCGGCGATGGCCTTCGTGATCGCCGGAGGCGTGTCCTGCATCCCGGCGGCGCTGGCGGTCTGGGCGCTGGTCCGGCCGCGGGTCTTCGCCGCCTACATCGGCTTCGCGATGACCGGCGCGACGGCGGCGGGGCTGGCCTGGCAGGCGCTGGCCTGACACCCGCCGCGCGGCCCCCGCGGGCCGCAGTCATCGCGCCGCAGCCGGGCCCGCGTCGGCCCGCGGCGAACCGGCTGCGGTTGCCGTCGGGGGGCGGTTACAGTATTCGCCAAGAAGCGGACACCGAAGGATGGCCATGTATCGCGTCTGGAATTTCGTCACGAACTACTCGCTCCTGCTGATCGCCGGGGCGCTCATCGCGCTGGTCTGGGCCAATATCGACCCGTCCAGCTATCACCACTTCGTCGAATTCGAGATCTGGCACCACGCGCCGATCGGGCATCCCCACTACGACGCGGCCGGACAGGTCGACGACCGGACACTGACCCTGCACTACCTGGTCAACGACATCCTGATGGCGTTCTTCTTCGCCATCGCGGCCAAGGAAGTCTGGGAAGCAATCATCCTCAAGAACGGCAGCCTGCGCGGCAAGAAGGCGGCGACGCCGCTGGTGGCGACGTTCGGCGGCATGGCCGGGCCGATCGCGGTCTATCTCGGGCTCGCGGCGATCCTCGGCTCCGAGACCTACGACGCGGTGGCGCGCGGCTGGGCGATCCCGACCGCCACCGACATCGCGTTCTCCTACCTCGTGGGCCGGCTGGTGTTCGGCGGCGGGCACCCGGCGGTGCGGTTCCTGCTGCTGCTGGCGATCGCCGACGACGCGGCGGGTCTCATCATCCTCGCGGTGTTCTACCCCTCGGGCGAACTGGCGCCGGAATGGCTGCTGCTGTCGGTGGCGGCGGCGGTGATCGTTTACTTCGTCTTCAACGACCTGCCGCGCCGGATGGACCGCGGCAACCAGGCGCGGCCGAATTCGACCTGGATGCGCCAGAAACTCAGCTTCTGGCCCTACCTGATCGCCGGCTGCCTGAGCTGGTACGGCTTCATGCGGGCCGGGATCCACCCGGCGCTGGGCCTGCTGCCCATCGTGCCGACGATCCCCCATGCCGACCGCGCCTTCGGCATCTTCTCGGACGCCGAGAAATACCTGCACGACCTGCTCAACGACATCGAGCACGCACTCAAGCACCCGGTCGAGATCATCCTGTTCTTCTTCGGCCTGTGCAACGCCGGGGTCGAGTTCTCGTCGATGGGCTCGCCCACCTGGCTGGTGCTGGCCGGGCTGCTGGTGGGCAAGCCGCTGGGGATCCTGTTCTTCGGCTGGCTCGCGGCGCGGCCGATGGGGCTCGGGCTGCCACAGGGGATGCGGATCATCGACCTCTTCGTGATCGGCTGCGTCGCGGCGATCGGCTTCACCGTGTCGCTGTTCATCGCCGCCGTCGCCTTCCCCGGCGACACGATGCTGGGCGACATCCCGGTGCAGGAAGCGGCCAAGATGGGGGCGCTGTTCTCCTTCGCCGCGGCGATCGTGTCGATCATCGCCGGCAAGGCGACCGGCGTGGTCAAGCAGCACAACTAGGCAAGGCGCCGCCGGATCCGGTCCGGCGGCCCCGTTGCCCGCTCGACAAGCCGGTTTTCAATGGCATCCGGGCCGGATTCGCCGCATACTGCGCAAAAATGGGCGTTCAAACGCCGAATTAACCCCGTTCCGGCCACAATCGTCGCCGGAACGCGCGGAACTGGGTATGAGCAGTCGGGCGGTGTCGAATCGTAGGCGCAATGCTGGAATTCAACGAAGTCTCCAAGTCCTTCTGGACGGGCACCCAGCGCAAGGTGATCCTCGACCGCGCCTCGTTCCGGGTCGAGCTGGGCAATTCGCTCGGCATCCTCGCCCCCAACGGCACCGGCAAGACCACGCTCATCAACATGATGGCCGGCCTCGAGAAGCCCGACGAGGGCACGATCCGGCGCGGCTGCCGGATCTCGTTCCCGCTGGGCTTCATGGGCGGCGTCGTCACCCGGGTCAGCGCGATGGAGAACTGCCGCTACATCGCCCGGCTCTACGGGCTCGACCCCGACTACGTCGAGGCCTTCTGCCGCTGGATGTCGGGGATCGAGGAATACTTCGACATGCCGGTCGGAACCTACAGCCAGGGGATGCGGGCGCGGTTCACCTTCTCGCTGATGCTGGCCCTCGACTTCGACATCTACCTGATCGACGAGGGCATGCCACAGACGACGGACGTGGAGTTCAACCGCAAGGCCGGACAGGTGCTGCGCGAGCGGCTCGAGAAGACAACGGTGATCATCGTGTCGCACCAGGCCCAGATGCTCGAACGGTTCGCGCGGTCGGCGGCGGTTCTGAAGCACGGACAGCTGCACATGTTCGACACCCTCG